>JASFJX010000403.1:0-4447 GCA_050119385.1 Candidatus Thiodiazotropha sp.
TTCTTATCCTGGTCGATGCTCACCGGTGATGGCCAGGTCAGGGTGACCTGATTCAATCCGGAGGTAATACCGCCCTCCTGCACCATACCGCTGTCGCGTATGTCTGCGAAATAGGGGTAATCCACCAACTGCGTCTCGCGAATCACAAAGCCGCCGACCTGACGATTGACCGGTATTGGAAAAGCCGCATTCTGTGGATCCAGTACCAGGCTCTTGTCGAAGCTTATACCATGGTGTGCCAACCAATCCTCAATCCCTGACTCATTCTGTTTCACTGACAGGGATCCACGCGTGTCGATATCAAAAGGTGATGTGGCGAGAACCACCGTGCCGCCCTGCATCAGGAACTGGTCCACGGCAAAGAGCTGTTTTTGATCCAGCTTTTCCGGCGACACCAGCAGTAGCAGATCGCTCTCGTCGGGGACCTGACCATTCTTCAGGTCTGGAGTTGTTAGATTATGCTCTTCCGACAAGGTATCACGCAGCCAATCGAAGCGCTTGCCGCCACTCATGCCGAACTGTGACATAGCTGGCGCAGAGCTTGGCGTATGCATGGCAACCGTCTTTAAGAAACCCTTTGAGAAGCGTTTCAACGCCGCCTCGATCCCCCGCTCCAGCTCCGCCTTTTCGAAGTTCTCGGGCAGTGGCACCTGGATGATACGTCCATCACCCTGCAGGGTCATATAGAACCAGAAGCTGTTAGTATCGAACAGACCGGCAGTCATGGGCCGAAAGCCATATTCAGTCTCCAGCTGTTTGGCCAATGCCCCTCCGTTCTCATCCGGATCCAGGGTTTGATAGCTCAGCTTGCCATGGGAACGCTTGGAAAAATCAGCCAGAACACTCTCCAGATCCTGCCTCAGGGTACGCAGAAAATCGGGCAGCTTCTGACTCGCGGAGATGTAACCCTTGAAGGCTACCGGATGATTGATATTGTCGAACAACTCCCCGCTTCCCTGATAGGCATAGAGCACCTTCTTGATCGATTGGGTGATGTCATACTCCGGGTTGCGAAGCTCCACATCCAGATCGGTTTCACTCTGCGCCTTGATCTCGATGAGATCGCGGAATCCCAACACCTCATGCTGATCGCCATACTGGATCAGAATATTGAAATAGGAGTTGACCACGGAGGCCTGATATTTACTGGCAAACTGAAAGGGAACGGGGTTGATGGAAAATTTTTCGTTAGCCTCCTTCTCCAGCTCGGGATGTTGTTGGGGATCGATAAACTCGACACGCACACGGCCTTCACCGGCAACCGCGTACTCTTCCAGTAGATCACGCAGACGGGGCACCAATGGCGCCAGTAAGGGGTGTGTCTGGGCACTGAAATAGCCCCTGATCAACATCGGCTCTCTCAACTGAGCAAGATAACCTCGGGTCGCATCGGAGATGGAATAGATGTTTCCCTGGGTCATGTCCGCACGAACCCAGCCCACCGGGGCCAGCCACAGATTGGCCGCCAGGAAGTTGCCGGCAAACAGTGCGGTAACCAAGCCCCAACGCCGGTGGTTGGTATTGGTCGCATTACCACTCCAGCGCAGCCACTCCAGGGTAAATACATTCAGCGCGAGAAACACAGCCACCAGGCTGAGATAGAAATAGATGTCACGCAGATCGATCACACCACGGGTGATGGCATCGAAACGCGACCCTACCCCCAACAGCTTGAGGAACTCGGCGGCGCGATTACCAAACAGTCCGGTCAATACATCGGAACCGAGAAGATAGAAAAAGCCACAGACCACGGCGGTCACGATCAGGCTGACGATCTGATTCGCCGATCGGGCACTGACAAAAAGACCGATGGCGGCATAAGCGGCCGCGAGAAATATGGTGGCGAGATAGCCACCGACTACCGGCCCCCAGTCCAGCGGGCCTAACAGGCTGACACTGATCGGTAAGAACAGGGTCAGTGCCAGAGCGACAACCACCAGACCCAGACAGGCGAAAAACTTACCCAAAACCAACTGGTGGCTCTCCACCGGCAGGGTCAGCAAAAACTCCAGCGTACCCGCGCGTCGCTCCTCCGACCACATACGCATGGTGATGGCCGCCACCAAGAAGATCAACAGCAAGGGAATCCACTCGAAGAGTGGTCGCACATCAGCGATATTGCGTGCGAAGAAGGTTTCAACCCAGAAGAAGACAAACAGGGTTACCGCCAGAAAGGCGCCGAGAAAGATAAAGCCCACTGGGGATGAGAAGAAGCCGGAAAACTCCTTACGGGCGATACGCAGAATATTATTCATCACGATGGCCTCCCTTCCTGGGCTGAGATTTCACCGAAGATGGTTTCCAGATTACGGCTCTCCGGCTGCAGGGTATAGAGTTTCATCCCTTCCGCCGTCACCCGGCTGGCAAGTTCCGGGGCCGTCTGTTGCAAGGCATCCTGGTGTTCCAAGTCGAGGGCATAACGATGTTCAACACCTGCTGTATTGAGTGCCTCCACAGACTTGACGCCATCCAATGATTTGAACAGACCCAGCGCCCGCTCCGGCGCGGCATCCACCGAAACCAGCAGCCGTTTGCCGGCGCGTAGTTCATCCATGGTTGCATCCAGCGCCTTGCATCCGTTGCGAATGATGATCACTCGATCACAGATCGCCTGAACCTCCTGCAGGATATGGGTGGACAGAATAACGGTTGCATGTTGCGCCAGAGAGCGAATCAGCTCGCGCATCTGTTGCACCTGGGTCGGATCGAGGCCGTTTGTCGGCTCGTCCAGTATCAATAATCTAGGATTGTGGATAATCGCCTGAGCCACACCCACGCGCTGACGATAGCCCCGTGAGAGGGTTGCGATACGATCCCCCGCCCTGTCTGCCAGGCCGGTCCTGTCAATGGCCTTCCATATACATTCATATCGATCGTCTAGAGCAACCCCATGCAGTTCCGCGGCATAGTCGAGATAGTCGATTACCGTCATCTCGGGATAGAGAGGGTCGTTTTCAGGTAGATACCCGATGCGCTGTTGAACAGCTCTGCGATTGTTTGCTATGTCCAGGCCATCGATCTCTATGGATCCCGCGGTGGGTTCCAGATAGCCTGTAAGCATTTTCATGATGGTGGTTTTGCCTGCCCCGTTGTGTCCGAGAAGGCCGACGATCTCTCCCTGGTTGATCTCGAAGGAAACCTTATCAACCGCAGTAAGATCGCCATAGGTTCGGATTAAATCATCCACTCGAATCATCTGAAGACTCCTGCTATTAACTGTTTAATTGTGCTCCGGTGGTTTGAACGAACAGATTGACTCTGCTTTTTTTATAAAGTTCAGTGTCACAGGGTTTGTTTTTTACACAATGGGACGGGGCTCGAGTTGGTCACAAAGTAGTCACCAACGGCATGGGTGCCGCTTAACCCGAATCTGTCATCCGGTAACGCGCTGATCGTGCCGGGATCGCCGTTCAGATGCGGATTTGTGTTTGAGTTAATAGCCTAAGTTATTGACGATTGAGCAAATACCTCAGCTGGGCGGCGAAACCGGTACGAGGGCGCGTTCCCGGGTGAAATATTCGGATTCAGCCCCGTCACTAGAAGGAAGCGCCCGAAGGAGTATCCCTGGTGTATATGGCGCCTTACTCTACCCGTACCTCTATCTTGCGTGGCTGGAACTGAGCACGCTTCGGAATCTGCAGGGTCAACACACCGTCTTTCAGATTGGCATTGGCCTTTTCGCCATCCAATTCACTGCTCAGTGAGAAGCTTCTCTGGTAGCGGGTTGAGTGTACATCCGCGTAGAGGGCCTCCATCCCTTGCGCCATCGGAATCGCCGCTTCTCCCTCGATAGATAGGGTGTCCTTATCGATCTCTATCTCCAGCCTCTCCTTGGATACGCCAGGCATGTCAGCCAACAGCGTGATACCCTTCTCATCTTCAAAGATATCGACGGGAGGCCGAATCGCTGGATCCTGATCCTTGGTCCCCTGTTTTGTTTCGGATAACTCTTTACTCTTGTCCATTGCCATTACCTCCTGATGATCAATTGATTTCAATCTGTCTTGGCTTGGTCGATTCACGACGCTTAACCGTGACGCGCAGCACGCCGTCGCGATAGCTGGCCTCCACTTGATCGGGATCGACATCGTCAGGCAGCGTTACCACACGGTGAAACTTGCCATTGAAGCGCTCTTGCCGATAGTATCCGGAAGCTTCCTTTTCACTCGCTGTTAGGCGCTCCCCATCAACTGTCAGCAGGTTTTGCTGGATCGATATTTCGAGGGCTTTTGGATCGACACCGGCAGCAAAAATATAGATATCGACCTGATCCGGGGTAGTGCCGATGTTGATTGGAGGAAAGCTACCCCGGGCTACCGAGCGAATACTGTGCGGCATGTAGCCTTCACCGAACAGTTGATCGAGCTGCTGTTCCATGCGCCTGAAATCATCAAACAGGCTACTTTCAAAACTGCTCAGATTTCTGAACATTTCACTACCTCCTAAT
>JASFJX010000404.1:0-4429 GCA_050119385.1 Candidatus Thiodiazotropha sp.
CTGCTAAAACTCAAACCGGTCTACAGCAAGGGTGTGCTCTATATCGCGGAACCCTCGGGAGAGGTATCGGCTCTTGATCCCGAGACAGGGGACACACACTGGTCGGTGGATTGTGAAAGCCCACTCAGTGGTGGGCCTGCTGTGGCGGATGGTTTGATAGCCCTTGGCACATTGGAAGCTGAATTGATCCTGCTGAACGCTGAAGATGGTGCAGAAAGGTGGCGAAAACGTGTGAGCAGTGAAGTCCTCTCATCCCCTGGCATCAATGATGGCAATGTGGTTTGCCGGACCACTGATGGCGGTATTTCTGCTTACTCAACAGAGAAGGGTGAAAGGCGTTGGGTATATGACCGCACAGTACCCGTGTTGACGTTACGGGGTGACAGCTCACCGTTGATCAACCATTCCCAAGTCATGGCCGGTTTTGCCGGTGGTAAAATTGTCGGGCTCTCACTCGATGCCGGACTGGTGAACTGGGAGGCAACGATTTCAACGCCAAAAGGTCGTACCGAACTTGAGCGGGTGGTGGATATCGACGCCGATCCGGTATTGGTGGAAGGTACCCTCTATGTCACGGCCTATCAGGGTGATGTGGCTGCCGTTTCCGAATCCAGCGGGGTGGTGCTGTGGCGGCGTGATATATCATCCCATGCCGGGCTTGATGCCAGTTGGCGTCAGGTATTCATTACCGATGCGGCAGACCATGTCTGGTCATTGGACGCCGCCAATGGTGCCACCTTATGGCAACAGAAGAAGTTGCATGCACGCAAACTCACTGCTCCCGCAATGGTGGGAGAGAGCATTGTCGTGGGTGATTACGACGGCTATGTCCACTGGCTCTCCCAGGAGGATGGGCGACAGTTGGCCCGCGTCAGGGTCGGTGGTGACGCTATTCGCCTGAAACCGCTGGTCATCGACGATATTGTCTATGTATTGGATGAGGGAGGAACCCTGAGCGCCCTCAGATCACAGCCGATCGAGACCGAGAAGCGCTGATATGTTGCCGGTCATCGCCCTGGTCGGACGGCCCAATGTGGGTAAGTCGACCCTTTTTAATCGATTGACCCGCAGCCGGGATGCCCTGGTCGCCGATCAACCCGGACTGACACGGGACCGTAAATACGGTACCGGTAAGCTGGGTAAGCATCCCTTTGTGGTGGTGGATACAGGGGGTATCAGCGGTGATCAGATAGGTATTGATCAATTGATGGAGCAACAGGTCAGGCAGGCGATTGGCGAAGCCGATCATATTCTGTTTCTGCTCGATGCCAAAGAGGGATGTAGCGCCGGTGATGAGGCAATCGCCCAGCAACTGCGTCGCACCGGTAAGCCCGTAACCCTTGCGATCAACAAAAGCGAGGGGATGGAAGAGGATCTCGCTGCCAGTGATTTCTATTGCTTGGGTTTCAATCAGCTCCATACTATTGCAGCCGTTCATGGCCGGGGTGTGCGCAGCCTGATCGATCAGGTGCTTGATACTTTGCCTCCTGCGCAGGAAACAGGTCCATCGGAACAGGAGGGGGTAAAGATCGCGGTCGTTGGCCGTCCCAATGTGGGTAAATCGACACTGGTCAATCGTATGTTGGGGGAAGAGCGAGTGGTCGCTTTCGATCAACCCGGCACCACGAGGGATAGCATCTATATCCCCTTCAGTCGCAATGAGCGGCAATACACGCTGATCGATACCGCTGGCGTAAGGCGCCGCTCACGTATCAAGGAAGCGATAGAGAAGTTCAGTATCATCAAGACGCTACAGTCGATTGAAGAGGCCAATGTGGTATTGATGGTGGTGGATGCCCAGCAGGGCATAGGTGAACAGGACGCCAACCTGGCGGGGCATGTGCTCGAGAGTGGCAGGGCACTGATTCTGGTAATCAATAAGTGGGACGGATTAAGCGATGAGCAGCGGGAGTGGGTCAAGAGTGAGATCGATCGTAAACTTCCTTTTCTTGATTTCGCCAGGCACCACTACATCTCTGCGCTGCACGGATCTGGCGTAGGGGATCTATACGAACTGGTCGAAAGGGTTTATGCCAATGCCATGCGCGACCTGCCGACACCTGAACTGACGCGTCTGCTCGAACTGCTGGTCCAGGCACATCAGCCACCCCAGGTGCATGGACGGCGTATCAAGCTTCGCTATGCCCACCAGGGGGGAAAGAATCCGCCCTTGATCGTGATTCATGGCAACCAGACTGAACAGGTCCCTGATAGTTATAAACGTTATCTCGTCGGTCGCTTTCGCAAAGCATTGAGACTGGACGGCACTCCGATCCGAATCGAGTTCCGTTCCGGTGATAATCCCTACCAAGGCAAGCGGAATAAACTGACCAAGCGGCAGATACAGAAGCGTCAACGACTGAAGCAATTCGTCACGCGCAAGCGTTGAGCTAGGACTAGTTCAATGAAGGCAAAATCCTTAGCTTACCCGGAGAAGCTGGAGCAACATTTGCGGCAAGCGGGTATCGACCGGCTCGATACGTTGCATCAAAAGTTTCTCAGAGATCGCGCAGGGGAATTACGTTTTACCCAGCAACAGCTGCGCCAACTGATTGATATCGCGGTCGATCTGGTGATGTGGGGGGAGCCGCCACTGTATGAAACCTGGCCCCGGATCGATGTCACCATAGAGGATTCGAAACGACGGCGGCAACGCGTACTCAAGGCGATACAGAGTCATTGGCGGCAATTGCAACAAACTCCCAAGCATTATCCTCCAATAGCGGTGACAAACGTTGAGCAGATTCAACGTATCAGGCGCGTCGAAACCGAGAAGGATAAGCTGGCCCTGGGCCCCTGCCCAGTTGCGTCACCGCGAACCCGCTGCTGTAATCTGATGACCTTGGATGCGGTGGAGAACTGTGGTTTCGATTGCAGTTACTGCAGTATTCAGTCCTTCTATCATGGTGACGAGGTACGCTTCGACAGGCGGTTCGCAGAGAAACTGGCACAACTTGAGATCGACCCCCAACGCATCTATCACATCGGGACTGGCCAGTCATCGGATTCCCTCATGTGGGGCAACCAGGGTGGGATACTGGACGCGTTGCTTGATTTCGCCCATCGTCACCCGAATGTCATCCTGGAGCTGAAGAGCAAATCGAAGAATATCAGCCACCTGCTGAAGGCGGATTTACCACCCAATCTGCTCTGTACCTGGTCTCTCAACACCCCGACATTAATTACCCATGAGGAGCGCCTTACCGCACCATTGGAGGATCGTCTGAAAGCCGCGCGTCAAGTGGCGGATCGAGGAGCATTGGTGGGCTTTCATTTTCATCCCATGATTCACTATGCGGATTGGCGTGAAGACTATGGTGCCCTGTTCCTGAAATTGACAGAACAGTTCTCCGCCGATGAAGTGGTATTGATCTCACTGGGCACACTGACCTACATCAAACCGGTTATCAAACAGCTACGCTCGCGCAGTGGCTTGCGCAGCAAGATACTGCAGATGCCAATGGTAGAGAGTGATGGTAAGCTTTCGTATCCCCAGTCGATCAAGGAAGAGATGTTCCGTTTCGCATATCAGTCGCTGCAGGCATGGCACGATGATGTCTTTTTCTATCTCTGCATGGAAAATCAACGCCTGTGGAAGCCGGTGTTTGGTTATGATTACTCATCGAATCAGGCCTTTGAAGCGGCAATGAAGCAGGCCTATTTAGAAAAGATCGAGAACAAGAGGAAGCGGGCTGGGTAGCAACAAAGAGGGAAGCAGGTGAAATCCTGCGCATAATAAACATAGTTTAATAAAACTTTTTAAAAAAATAGGAATCTTGTGCATAAGATCACTGTGCATTTAACTAAATAGTGTGATAGTTAGTATTGGGCTCACATGGAAATTGGAGAATGGATATGTATTGCAACGGAAAGCGAAAGGACGAAAAGGAGTAATCATGGGAAGACGGGGAGAACACAGCAAATCGGAAATTGAGTGTATGGCCCTAGAAGCGGCAGAGAGCATCATTGAAAAGGAGGGTTATTCGGGTCTCTCTGCGCGAAAGGTGGCGTCAGCTATTGGTTATACGGTTGGCAGCCTCTATTTCGTATTCAGGAATCTTGACGAACTGGTGCTACGGATTAATGGGCGAACCCTGGATCAGCTCTATGCTGTCATGATTGAAGCATTGACTGATTGCCGGCTTCCTCAACAGTGTGTGATAGCATTGAGCCGCGCATATCTGGATTTCGCCGTGCGTCATCCACATCGTTGGCGCATGATCTTTGAACACCAACCGCGGGATGATAGTTTATCCATGGATTTCAATCGGGAGAAGATCGAGCGTTTTTACGAGCTGGTTGAAACCCAGTTAAAGGCACTAGCAGCAAGACCCGATGAAGAAATCGTACTGGCAGCCAGGGCGCTTTGGAACGGTGTACATGGCATTGCATCGATGACCATTACCCGAAACCCCAATGCCGGGGCAGA
>JASFJX010000405.1:0-4424 GCA_050119385.1 Candidatus Thiodiazotropha sp.
AAAGACGGCGTCAAATTCGAGTACCAGTCAGTGCGCACCAAGGCGAAACGAAAATGGGTCGAACGTGCCGAACCGATCTACAAGCGCCTCCTGGAGGGCAAGGGCTTCGAGCCTGGTCTGCCAGGGCGTATCAAGCTAAACCAAAAACTGATAGCGGGCAATCTGCTGGCACTCCTGCCGGCATTGATATCTAACCTGGTGCCTGCGTTTGCTTCTCTGAGCGAGATCGGATTCGTGCTCGCCGCTCTATTGATCATCGGGGTCAATTTCCAATTGATGCGGCCGTTCGGCCAGTTGGTGAACAGTGCACGTGAGATCTACGAGCAACCGGCCATGCAACGCATTTACACTGGACGCGATGATGAGATCGGACAGATTCAGCTGGCGCTGAACGCCGCCATCGAAGCGGCGCGGGCAGGCGCGAATGGACGCGGTTTTGCCGTGGTAGCCGACGAAGTTCGCACCCTGGCGGGTCGCACCACCGAGTCGGCATCGGAGATCGAAGCGATGATCGAAGGTCTGCAGTCGGGCAGTAGGGATGCGGTGCAGGTAATGGAGCATAGCCGAACTCAAGCCAACGACAGTGTCGAACTGGCGGCTAAAACCGGTACCGCCCTCGACAGCATCTCCAGCGTGATTGACAAAATCACCGACATGAACCATCAAATCGCAACTGCCTCGGAGGAGCAGAGCACGGTGGCGGAAGAGATCAATCAGAATATCGTCAACATCAACCAGGTCGCCGATGACACCTCCGATGGAGCCAACCGCAGCGTCGAGGCCACGCTGCAGATAGAGGCTGCCATTGAGCGGTTGGAAAACCTGGTGGTCCAATTCAGGCACTGACAACAACACCCTAGACAACGATCAGTAAACGGGATTTGACAGCTTACCGTTCAAATGGGGAAACTATGCCGTTTTTATAACCCGAACAGGGTCTATTCAACTAGAGAGGCAGAGCCAAGATGACCAGACAGAACTCATACAACCGCGATGAGCTATTGAGTTGCGGCCATGGTGAAATGTTTGGTCCGGGCAATGCGCAACTGCCTACGCCGAACATGTTGATGATGGATCGCATCAGCAAAATCACAGATGACGGCGGGGAGTTCAGCAAGGGTGAAATCCTGGCCGAACTCGATATCCATCCCGATCTCTGGTTCTTTGACTGCCATTTTCCCGGTGATCCGGTGATGCCGGGCTGCCTCGGCCTCGATGCCATGTGGCAGATAGTGGGATTCTTTCTCGCCTGGATAGGTAACCCGGGACACGGCCGGGCCCTGGGTGTCGGCGAAGTGAAGTTCACCGGCCAGGTGCTGCCTACAGCCAAGCTGGTCACCTACCACATCAACATCAAACGTGTGATCGCCCGCAAGCTAGTCTTGGGTGTGGCCGATGGGGTGATGAAGGTCGATGGCCGGGAGATCTATAGCGCCAAGGATCTTCGCGTCGGTCTCTTCACCTCCACCGAGAATTTCTGACCCCTCCGGCCGATGGCCATGGCGCAGGGGTTGACTGGTCTGCTCCTTATCCCTCTGCTGGCCTGGCTGATCAGCGAAAACAGGCAGGCATTCAATTGGCGGGTGCCGTTTACCGGACTGATCCTGCAACTGATTATGGCACTGCTGTTACTCAAGCTCTCTCTGTTCCAGTCACTGTTTATCAAACTCAACCAGATATTGCTCTCAGTACAGGAGGCTACGGAAGCAGGGACCCGCTTTGTTTTCGGTTATCTGGGTGGTGCCGAATCCCCCTTCCTGGCGAGCGATAGCGGCAGCAGTTTCATTCTCGCCTTTCGCGCCCTCCCCCTGGTGTTGGTGATCAGCGCCCTCTCGGCCCTGCTCTTTTACTGGCGGATACTTCCGCTGTTGGTGGGTTTTTTCTCATGGTTATTGCAGAAGAGCCTGGGCATCAGCGGCGCCCTGGGCCTGGGTGCGGCGGCCAATGTGTTCGTCGGCATGGTGGAATCACCCTTGCTGATCCGCCCTTACTTGAGCAGACTCACCCGTAGCGAGCTGTTCAGCCTGATGACTCTGGGTATGGCAACCATCGCCGGCACCGTGTTGGTCCTCTATGCCAGTTTCCTCGAGGGTGTGATAGTCAATCCTATGGGACATCTACTGACCGCATCGTTGATCTCCGCACCCGCCGCCGTCATGATTTCCAGGTTGATGATACCTGAGACCCAAGAGGGTACCGCTGGCGAACGACTCGATACCCAACCGGTGAACAGCAGCATGGAAGCAATTACCAATGGCACCATCGAGGGTTTGAAGCTGTTGGCCAACATTGTCGCCATGCTGATCGTACTGGTCGCGTTGGTCAGTCTTCTCAATCAGATTCTCGGTCTATTGCCGGCTATTGCAGGGGAAGCACTGAGCCTGCAGCGTCTCCTGGGCTGGCTGATGGCTCCATTGGCGTGGCTCATGGGCATTCCCTGGTCGGAGGCGATCACGGCCGGTTCACTGCTGGGAACCAAGACGGTACTCAACGAACTCTTGGCCTATCTCGAGCTCGCCCGGTTACCAGCGGATGCCTTGAGTGAGCGCAGCCGGCTGATTCTTACCTATGCCCTCTGCGGATTCGCCAATTTCGGCAGCTTGGGTATTATGCTGGGAGGGCTGGGATCGATAATACCGCAACGGCGCAACGAGATCGTTGCCCTGGGCATGAAATCGATAATCGCCGGCACCTTGGCCACCCTGCTCACCGGCACAGTGGCCGGTCTGGTTGGGTAATTCGGGTTAATGTGATAAAAAATTCGGAGCTTACCTGATGAAAAGTCTTTGGAATAACGACGAAGCAGCAGCCTGCGAAAGCGACTTGGATCTACGCGTCTACAGCTCCCGCCTGCTGGGAGCAGACCCATCGCTGGTATTGCACGGGGGCGGCAACACTTCGGTAAAACTCAGCCAACAAAACCTGTTCGGCGAGGAGGAGGAGATCCTCTACGTCAAGGGTAGTGGCTGGGACCTGGCAACAATCGAAGCGGCAGGTTTCACTCCCGTTCGCATGGACCATCTGCTGCGACTTGCCCAACTCGACTCACTCAGCGACAGTGAAATGGTAAACCAGCTAAAGACTCATCAGACCTTGGCTGCTGCGCCAACCGCCTCGGTTGAGGCGATCCTACACGCGGTTCTGCCCTTCAAATATGTGGATCATACCCATGCGGATGCCATCGTGACCCTGACAAACACACCGCGGGGGGAGCAGATCATTCGCGAGCTCTATGGCGACCGGGTGGTAGTCATTCCCTATGTCATGCCCGGCTTTGACCTGGCGAAGACTGTAGCAACGCTGTTTCCATGCAATGCCCATGAAGACACTATCGGCATGGTACTGATGAATCATGGCCTGTTTACATTTGGCGACACCGCGCAGCAATCCTATCAACGCATGATCCAACTGGTGGATGAGGCGGAAGGTTATTTACAACAAGCGGGGGCTTGGGAAATACCTCTCGATTACAAGGAACATACAGCTCAGCCAACGCTACTGGCCGATCTGCGAAAAGAGATCTCTATAGTGGCAGGTTTTCCGATAATCCTACAGAGCCACAAAAGTCACACTGAGCTTGCATTCTGCCAGCGGCAAGATGTCGCGAAGCTCTCTCAAAGCGGACCAGCCACGCCCGACCATGTCATTCGCACTAAGCAACTCCCCATGCTGGGCAGGGAGGTCATCGGATACGTGGCGGAATATCAACGCTATTTTGAACAACATGCCCCCCATTCCCGAACCCCGGTGGAGATGCTCGACCCTGCTCCCAGGGTTATACTCGATCCGCAACTCGGCATGCTCTGTGTCGGTAAAAACAGCCGAGAATCAAGCATCGTGGCCGACATCTACCGACACACCATGTCAATCATCCAACGAGCGGAGCTGCTGGGAGGTTGGCAAGCCCTTCCGACTCAGGCCATTTTCGATGTAGAGTATTGGGAGTTGGAACAGGCAAAACTGCAGAAAAACAGTCTGCCTCCCCCGTTCCAGGGAGAGGTTGCGGTTATCACAGGTGCCGCTTCCGGAATCGGCAGGGCCTGTGTCGAATCGATGCTGCAACGCGGCGCCGCTGTTGTCGGATTGGACAAGACCCCGGCAATCGTCGATCTATACTCCCGAGCAGATTTCCTTGGTATCACCTGTGACATCAGCGATGCCAATGGCGTTAAGATGGCACTGCAAGAGGCGGTGTTGCGTTTCGGTGGCGTGGATATGCTGATTCTCAACGCCGGTATCTTCCCGGGCGGCTGCCCTGTAGCAACGTTGGATGATGACCAATGGCGTCAAGTCATGGGCATTAATCTGGATGCAAACCTGGGCCTGTTACGCGAGTGCCACCCCTATCTCAAGCGGGCAGCCCGCAGCGGAAGAATCGTCGTCATCGGATCGAAAAATGTACCCGCACCGGGACAGGGAGCAGC
>JASFJX010000406.1:0-4412 GCA_050119385.1 Candidatus Thiodiazotropha sp.
ATCTCTTAGGCGGAAAAGAGGCATCATCCTGATGCGTTGCATCACATCTTTATCCAGTATCCCGACAATCTCTGGATCATAGAGCCCGGGTCTTAAATTTGTGAAGGCAATACCCAGCTGCTCGCTCAGTACTTGGAACAAGGTCTTCTCAGTAATCCATCCTTTATTGACAACGATTTGTCCGAGACGCTTGCCACTCGTCTTTTGTTGTGCGATTGCTTCATTTACCTTTTTCTCTGTTAACAGACCCTTTTCCACCAACAGGTCCCCTAAACGCGATTTGCCCCTACTGAATGAATTTGGCAGCGGTAGTTGCGGATCTTGTTCTTCATCGGCAAAAGGGATTGAATTAATCAGACCGGTGAGGAAAAAAATCTCTTTTACCAATGGCTTCACATTGGAAACTTTTAACCACCCGCCAACCTTGGCAAGACGTTCCTGCATATCCAGCAGGGTTTCTAGGGCATTACTGTGTAACAAGTGAACAGTGGATAGATCGATGACAATCTGTATATCCCACTCTCTGAGACAGGTATCGACTGCATCCTGTAGTGGTTGCAGCTCACCCTCTGTCATGCTTAGTCCTTTTGGCGCCAGATGGGTCATGACGCCTATACGCGTCCTGGTCACCGCATTGATTACAGGGGCATCATCAATGTTGACAACATTAGCTTGAGTCACTTGGCGCTCCTACAACTTACAGCGTTCATTGTCCTGGTATTCAGGTCCTGCAACAGCTTAAGAAAGGGTTGTGGTTTACCCAGACCATAGCCCTGGCCATAATCGACACCAATTTTTTTGAGTTGATCTATGACAAGGTCATTTTCGGCATATTCTGCTATAGTGCGCAAACCCATCGCTTGCCCCACCTGGTTGATTGCAGCAACCATGGTCTTTGCGACAGGATCGTCAATAATATGGCGTACGAAAGAGCCATCAATTTTGAGGTAATCGACATCGAGTGTCTGTAGATATGCGAAAGAACTTAAGCCGGTACCAAAATCATCCAGGGCAAAACTGCATCCCTCTCTTTTGAGGCTATCTATTAACTCGCCTGCCTGTTTAATATTTGCTATAGCAGCCGACTCTGTAATCTCGAAACCCAGGAAATGACTAAACTCTCCCATGCGACGCACTTGATGGCATATGTATTCCTGAAAACCCTCGGTACATAAGGATTGGCCGGATAGATTGATTGACACTCTACAGGGAGGTAGTTGTTGATAGTTTATAGTCTCGAGCAAACAATCAATTGTTGATTTTATGACCCATCGATCCAATTCTGGCATCAGGTAAAAATGTTCCGCGGCAGGTATGAATTGCCCCGGAAAGACAAGCTTTCCTTTTTCATCAATCATGCGCATGAGTATTTCATAGTGGTTAACATATTCCACCTTGAGGCCTTCAATCAACTGGCTAAACAATATAAAGCGATTATCTCGAAGCGCCCCCTGAATGCGAGTAACCCATTTGATCTCATCACGGCGGCGTAGTAGATCGATATCATTCTGCTCATACATGACGATTTGACTCGCACCGCGCTCTTTTGCAGCGTTTCGCGCCATTTCAGAGGTACCAAGTATTACAGAAACCGATTCACTTTCTGAGGTAATGGGGACTATACCGATGCAGACACTTGTTTCATACCTCTCGCCTTGCCATTTATATGACAAATCACCGACCTCCTTGCAGATATTTTTTGCCACGATGACTGCGGTATCCAACGGACAACTCTCCAGCAAAACGCCGATCTCATCTCCCCCCAGTCTTGCAACGACATCTCGACTACGTACTATTTTACAGACTGTCTGCGCCATTAGCTTGAGTAACTTATCCCCCGCTTCCAGTCCACTGATATCATTAATTACACTGAGTCTATCCAGGTCAATGTTCAAGAGCGCGTGTTCGAGTCCCTGTGCATGGGATTGTGAAAGCGCGTTTTTTAGATTGTATTCGAAACTGTGTTTATTAATCAGGCCAGTCAGGTCATCATATGTGGCATGTATGACTTTGGTTACTTTCTTCGACATGACACGCAACAGATTACGATCACTGTTGCTAAAATCCGCTTTCCAATTGTTATTGATTATTATCAGCATCCCAATGACTTCTTCCTCATCCGTTTGCACTGGCGTAATGATTAGCTTGTGCGGTATTTCACTACATACCTTATAAGTAATTGCCTCTTGAACGGTATTAACCACAATCGTCTGCTTATGTGCACGCAGGGCACAATAATAATCATCCATTAGATTATTTATAATATGCGAAGGGCTTTCTACATGCTCACCTTCATTAAAGTCATAGATATTGATATTTTTTTCCGGGATGATGAGAGCAGTCATGCCAACATTAAGAAACTCTGTACAACTACTGACTAAATAACGTAGTGATTCCTGACTTTGCAGATTCTTCAGTGTACTTTTATCGGCCTCATAGACAAGATTTAACTCCTCATACCTTTCAGTCAGCTCACTTGCCATTGCATTTAGTTCATTTTCACTGGCTGCAATTGCTGCGAGAAGGGTTATTTCATTGTATATGCTTTTCGAGACGGCCCTTAAGACGTCATGCATGGATGTTTCTTGCAGGGCTTTAGAACTACGGGTCTCTTGCATTACTAATGCGATGTTGATATCAGTCTCATCTTGTTTATTCCCTAGACTGTATAGGTAAAGGATTTTATCCCCTGCCAAAAGATGAGTCCTGATACCCTCTTCTTCTTTGGGTCTACTGTTTGTAAGGTAGTCATGCGCGTTTGCTGCGAGTATTGGGTTTGTATCACCTGGTTGAATTGAGGTCTCCCACAGGATAACTCCATCATTATTCAATACACTCATACCCAGCAGTTGAGGAAAAAACCCTCGTAGCATCTGATAGTAATTCGTGTATTTGACCTGATCGATTCTTTTATCATCCATCCTGCATTTTGCCTATGTAATTATTGACTGGCAAAGTAATCATTCAGTCTTGCGATCAATTTTCTGATACTGACTGGTTTCTCGAGAAACTGAAGGTTATCAATCTGACGAGACCATTCACGATGTTCAATCTCGGTCCGTGAAGTGAGTACAAATATAAGAAATCCACGCTGCTGTAATTCAGCTTGAATTCTCTTGCACAACGCTTCACCCGTGAGTTTAGGCATGTGAATATCTGTTATCAACACATCTGGTTCTTGTTGCATGATTTTTTCCAGTGCTATCTCACCATTTAATGCTTGATCAACTTGATATCCATGCCGTTCCAATGACAGTTTAAGCACCCGTAGTACGTGTGGTTCGTCGTCTGTTATTAATATTCTTCTCATGCCACACCTTCCTGTATTGAAATGCCTGCGTCTTTTTCCAATCGAATAGTAAATGTCGATCCCTTGCCATATTCACTTTCCAGGCTCAGGCTACCGTGATGCATCTCAATGATCTGCTGTGCTAATGGAAGGCCTAATCCATGTCCAGATAGTTCTCTAACCTTGCTATCATTTGAACGGTAGAATTTTTCAAAGATTTTTTGTTGCTCTGGAGGAACGATACCAATACCTGTATCCTGTACACTGACCTCGATAGAGTCGTTCATCTCTTCAGCTATAAGCGTTACCTTGCCAGCAGGGCGATTGTATTTAATGGCATTGGTAAGCAAGTTTTTTATCGCTATTCTCAGAAGATCCTTATCCACATAGACAGCACTCATCTCTTTCGGCAGATCAATCTCGAATTCCAGGTCTTTACCTCGTCCGCTTTGAATGACATTGTTAAAGGTATCTTCAAGCAGTTCGTACAGTCGAACACGATTTCGCTTGAGTTGCATACCGCCTAGTTCGAACTTGCTCAGAGCAAGCATGTTATTGATTAGATTAGAAAGTCTCTCCACCTCATCATGAATCACATTGATTGCTTCAATTCTAAATGTTTCTGATTTTCCATCCTCCCCCAGCAGAGATTCACTATACATCGCCATAACATTCAACGGCGTTTTAAGCTCATGAGCTACCTGCGCGATAAACTCACCACGATTGTGTTTTATGATCTGTTCTTCTGTGCAGTCTCTTATCACCACCATATTACCTAACAGTTGTTCATTGTCTTTTGGTGAAAAGAGTGGATAGGTTTTTACCTCCAGCAGTTTATCCGTATCATTTTCCGGCACGACCTGAATCGAATCAGAGATATAGCCTACCTGTCCATTTTGTGGATTATGTCGTGTCAGATAGGAGACCATATTCGGATTGTTACACCACTGTTCTGGTTTCTTACCGACTATTTCGTGTTTTTCTAGCCCCATGAGGTTAGAAATCCGATTATTTGCATAGCTGACACTGTCAGCTTCATCGAGGACTAATATCGCTTCCGGTAGAGATTGCAAAATCGATTCGATCCTCGAGTTTCTGTATGAGAGTAATTTGCTAGAGGTTT
>JASFJX010000407.1:0-4410 GCA_050119385.1 Candidatus Thiodiazotropha sp.
TTGGTGCGGGCGCGGGGGGCGTAGTCGAAGCGCAGGCCTCGGCCATCGGCTTCGGCGTAGGAGTGGATCACCCGGCCCGTCGGGCTCTCCCGGTCGTATTCGGCTATGTAGCGGGCGCCATCGGGCTCTTCATAGGCCACCAGCATATGGTTGCGCCATGCATAGCGGCGGACCGCTTGGGCGGCGTCATAGTGGGCGATCAGGTCTCCGCTGGGGCTGTAGTCGTAACGGGCCAGGGTCTGTTCGGGCTCAGTGGGATCGGGTTGCCAGGTGATGGCGCTCAACCGCTCGGCGTTGTTCCAGTGCAGCTGGAGGATGCGTCCCACACTGTCGCTGATCGCCTCGGGATACCAGGGGTCGAAGGGGTCTTCGGGTAAGGCCGGGTAGTGGAAGAGGATGGCATTGTGGTTGCGGTCTTCGACGCGGGCCAGGGGCAGGTTGAAGTGGTCTTCGCGCAGGCGCTGGAAGGTCTCGGCACGGCCGTCCTTGAATACGATCCGCCAGCTGTCGGGCTCGGGGTGTGTGAGGGTGAACTGTTCGTAGGCCTCGAAGTGTTCCGCGCCGATGTCGATGACGGGCAGATCGACCTGGCGTCCTTCGGCGTCGTGATACTGGAGTTGGTCGGCGCCGAGGGCGAGGGTGACATTCCAGGGAACGCTCCAGCCCTGGCCGAACCAGCTCTGGCGTTGATCGCCGGAACGGTATTTACGCGACCACGCCAGCGGGATAAGGCCGGGGAGTTCAAAGTCGCTCTGGGTCAGGGTCTTCTCGCCGGTGGCGATGATGACCGGTTTGCCTCTGACGCACTCGCATTTTGATGGCTTAGGTTTGCCGCGACGGCCGGCGTGGTGGGTGTCGGTTGAGTTCTCTCGTCCTTTGGACCTTTTGGAGAGCAGTTTTTTGGAGATGCCCAAGGCGGCGAGCAGTGCCGAGGCGCCGACCCGCATGATGAAGGAGGCGAGTTTTTTACGCTCCTCCGCCATTTGAGCCGGGCTCATGGGCTGGCTCCAGCGCTGCATCATGGCGCGGAACTCTTCGGCGGCGCCGGCGGTTGCCTCGATCACGTTTTTGATACGATTGGCCGCCGCGGCGCCAGCGGCCAGCTGACCGACCACCGGAATGGCCGACAGCCCCATCAAGGCGGCGGTCTGGGCCAGGGCGATCAGGGTGTCGGTGGATTTCAGGGTTTTGAGCAGGGCTTGGGCATCCTCTTTCGCGGCCGCGGCAAAATCGTCAGTGCTCAGGCCGCCGGCCACCGCCCCGGCGTTCTGCAGGGTGGTTTTTACCTCGTCAGGCAACAGACTCCAGAGTGCGTTGATGCTGGCATCGACCTGATCCATCACCGCATTGCGGGTTTCGATGTAGAGGTTTTTCGCCCAGGACAAAAAGCCGGTATCGCCATCGAGCAGACCGGTATTCTGACCCGCAATGACCACCGGGGCGTGTTGTCCTTCACCCAGATAACTTTCGTGGTGCGCGACTTGTGTCTTGTGGTCGAAGACGGTCCCGGCGGCATTGTTGATGGTGGTGCTGATGTTGAAATGGGGTGCGGCGCCTTTGTCCCCTTTCGGTTTGAGAAAGACCGGGTCCGCCGGCTGTAACACATAGCTGGCACAGTGTTGCGTCACTAAACAGAGGCCGCTGTCGGTATAGACGTCCGTTGCCATGGTTCCTTTCCTTGTCAGTCACGCCTGGGGGAGCACTCCATGACACAGGCCGCGTTCTTGCCTGCCGGGTCGATGCTCCAGTTGAGCAGGGTGTTGAGTTGATGGACGCGGTGGCGGTGCATCATGGTAGCCAGGATCCAACCCAGTGGACCGGTTGCGACGCCGATCTGCCCGAACAGGGTAGCGGGTTGCCACTGGGGGAGCCGGGATGTCTCTGAGTAGATGACCCGGCTGAGCGCCTCTGCTTCGATCCGGGCGCGCCAGCTGGAGCCGTCCATGTCACTGAGCAGATGGCTGATGTGGGTCGGGTTCATACCGGCCCGATCAAGTGCGTCGGTTAACACTGTGACCAATGTTTGCGGGTCGAGTCGGTTTGCATCGGGCCACCAGGCATCCGGTTGTTGCGCCAGCACGGGGCGATGCAGGGCAAATCCTCCGGCCGGTAGTTGAGTGACATCACGCAGGCGGTCCAGGATCAGGCAGACGGCGGCCTCGCCGGGGACGTAACCTTCACTGTTGCCTTTCTGCAGCAGTTGTTCCGCTGCGGCGGCCTGGTAGAGGCGGCCGGGCTCACATAGGCTGTCGACACAGATCATCACAACCTGTTTCACCTTCGGATTGGCGTCAAACACCTGGTAGGCGCTATCTAGGGCAGCCCATGCGGCGGTAGCTCCACCGGTGATGGGGAAAAAGGTGACCGCTTGATCGGGCCAAAAGGCGGCCAGCCGGTCGACCAGTTGCTGCTGCGCTGCTTCATCCAAGGTTTCCGGCAGGGCCAGGATGTTCAGGCTGGCAGACGTGGTGCCGAGACAGGGTTGGTCCGCCAGGGCTTCGGCGACAGCGGATTTGAGCAGGACAAACAGACGCTCAGCGCCTTGTAAGTCTTTAGTCAGGTCAGGACGGTCCGCCAGGGTGAATGGGGCGGCGAAGCCCTCTAGCTTGACCCTGTGTTGGCGGCGGGCCTGGACAATCCAGGAGGCGGCGCTCTGCAGGGCGCTGTTGCCCAGATTGGTGACCGCGCCAAATGCCCGGATGCCGAATACGGGGCTGGGAAGTTGGGTATTCATGACGCCAGGCCCCTTAGCCGATAGAGGCGAATCGAACTGAGTGCCTGTGCGCCTTGGCCTTTGGGCAGGACAGTTCGCTGGATCAGTGACATCCGCTGCTGATCGGGCTCGATGGTCAGGGTGTCGGGTTTCAGCATTGCGGAAGGCAGCTGAATGCCATCTGCTGTGGTGGCTTGTGCCGCCAGTTCGAGGGCGGGCATGCGCAGGATCAACGCCGGGGTCTCGGCCAGGTGGATCAGGCGGATCTGGGTGCCGGGCACGGGGGCTTGTGACCATTGCAGATCGGGATGGGCGGCATTGAAGAAACGCTCGTCGAAGTCCTTAGGGGGCCTGGGTTTGCGATCACGCGCCCAGGGTTCGTCGTAGGTGCCGCTGTGGCACTGACGATGGCTGGCGCTTTCCGGCCAATAGCCGAACCCCACGGGATGCATGTCGTGGCGCTTGCGGCGACAGGCAGCGCCGGGGCGCCGCAACCAAGGGAGTTGTTGCGGGTGGTTCGGTTCGGCTTCAAGGGGGAATCCCCCCGGCCAGTCGGCGAAGGCGTAGCTCATGGGGGTGCGGTGGAGGCGCTTGCCGAGAGGTTCGACGGTGTGACGGGGCAGACCACAGACCCAAAAGTGGGGGACATGGGCCTCTACCTGTAACTGCCGTGATTCGATCAGGACCGCGGCTACAATCTTGAGTTCGCTATGCTCCTCCGGGGGGGTGACATAACCGGCGACCATCAGATCGAATCGGGGTTTGGGCGGGGCCAGGTCGTGATCGAGCCAGATGACTTTTTCCTGCTCCCGCCTGCCCAACGCGGCTCGTTGCGCCGCATCGAGATCAAAATCCCCCAGGCAGTGGCGCTGGGGTTGCTTGAAAATACCGATCTGCTTTTCAGCAGGGGCAAGGCGGCCGCTGTGGATATGCCAGGTGGCCTTGCTGATCACCAGGATAAGCCGCCGGCCTGCGGTATCGGTGTGCGGATGCAGATGCGCGGGCAGCTGGGTCTGGTTAATCATCTTGCAGCTCATCGGCGACCTCGGCGACCATCATCGCCAGCTCCTGTCGGCGGGAGATATCGTAGGCCGACAGAGCCAGGGCATGTTGCCCCAACAGGGCACGCTCGATGAATAACCACTGGCGCAATCCATGGGTGACACGGCGTACGGCTGCCCCCAGTGCCGGCAGGGTGTTGGTCATACGTCTGGCGTTGCGCAGACGGATGTTCGCGGCCTGTTGCGGATCGGCAAGGATCAGTTCCGGTTGCCAGGGGCAGCAGTCGGCATCGTTTCGGACGGGAATGTGGGCATGCTGGAAGACTTGCAGCAGCAGTTGCCGCAGGGCATGGGATTTCGCTGCTTGATCATTGGGGTCAGCGCGGGCTTCCACCGGGACCCCGCCCAGTGCCAGGTTCAGAACATCGGCCTCGGCGGGGGTTATGCAACCCTCCCGTTGCGCTAGTTCAGCGCATAGCGCCAGCACCCAATCGGGGTAGCCGGTCAAGGCGGCAAGCCGCACTTTGATGGCGGGATTCAGTTCATCGTCACTCATGGCGTAGAGGAAAGTCTGACGGGGATAACGGCAGGCCAGTATGGCCCAGGCGACATCGGCCTCATGGGCCATGACATCGATGGCGTGTTTGAGGTCCTGGTTGTCCGCCAGTCTCGTGTCGACAGCGCAGACTTGTAACC
>JASFJX010000408.1:0-4405 GCA_050119385.1 Candidatus Thiodiazotropha sp.
AAGTCAGATTGCCGGGTCAAAAATAAGCCATGATACAAACCCGAATATTTCACCCGATCGCTTGGAAAAGTAATTTATCAGTGTTCATTTAAAAGATATTTCTGGAATATAAGCAAAGTACAAAATTTAACCGACTCACGCTGAACACGCCCTCGTACCGATCTCGCCGCCCAGCTGCGGTATTTGCTCAATCGTCCCTCCTTCGGTCCGTAAACGGCACATCCCTGTGCCACTCCTCAATAGCTTAGGCTATTAACTCAATCCCAAATCCGCATCTGAACGGCGATCCCGGCACGATCATCGCCTTCCCGGATGAAACATTCGGGCTAATCCAACTCAGTAAAAAGCTGGGTCCGAGGTCCTGCCCGCTGGTGGTTACCAAAAAGTCCCTGATCCCTTCTACCTGTAAATATGTCACAGAATATGTGTGAAATCTGTAACTATTCCATGTCTTCATCTAAACGCAAAATGCCCAGGGGACAAAAAAATTACTTCCTAAATAACAACGGAAGCTATTAGGGGATCATTGAGCTCAGGCACAGATTAGTCTTCGAGCGTAAAGATGATTGATAAATAGGAGCTAGTGTGCCCCGGTTGACATAGAAGTTAACCGGACACAAGGAGGATGGATCATGTTTGCCTATTCATGCTTGACTGGAATAGGAGTTAGTTTCTTTCGATGGAACCACACAAGTAAACCCGGGGACACAAAACACTTTTTTTTGATTCGTACACTCTGGTTGATCACCCTAATTAGTTTGTTGTTACTCTGCAGTTTTCCCGACAGACTTGAAGCCAATGATATCCAACTTACGAGACTCACACAGAGTCCACAAAATCCGGTCTCATTGGATAGTCCCATTACCTACAGCCTTTCAATGATGAATGTAAACAATGGTGGTGACTCCAGTTCCATAGGCATCAGCATTCGTATGTCGGTTGATGGTCAGGTCATCAGTGCTGATTCCGGTGAGATCGTTGCGGAGGGTTGCTCTTTGGACACCAGCTATCCGTCATACTTTGCTTGCAACGATCTTGCGGAAGGCCAGTCACAAACACCCTTTTTCACCTGGACTAATCCCACACCAGGAGAACACACCATAACTTTTACTGCTGCCTGTCAATTGGTGCCAGTCCAGAACCCGACAGCCTACTGCGACTCATTCGGCACCACCATATCAACGACAACCCTGGTCGGCGCTTCTCCGACCGCAGATGCCGGACCCGATCAGCAACTGATCGATACCGATAATGACGGTACAGAAGATGTTCTGCTGGATGGTTCTGCCAGCACTTCCGACAATGGCATTGTAAGTTATGAATGGTTTGAGCAGGATACCCTGATAGGCACGGGAGAAACGCTTACTGTAGCCTTGTCATCAGGAAGACATAGCATCACCCTTCGTATCACCGATAACAATGAGTATATAGACGAGGATGACATATTAATTGATATCCTGACCCCTCCCACCGCCGATGCCGGACCCGATCAAGAGTTGACCGATAACGATAACAGCGAAGAAGAAGAGGTTCTGCTTGATGGTTCTGCCAGCACTTCCGACAATTACATTGTAAGTCATGAATGGTTTGAGGGCGATACCTTCTTAGGCACCGGAGAAACGCTCACTGTAGCCTTGGCGGTAGGAGTACACAACATCATCCTTCGAGTCACCGATAACAATAATATTACAGACGAGGATGATTTAGTGATTAATATCCTGAGTCCCCCCTCCCCTCCGGATACACTCAACGCTGATGCCGGTCCCGATCAACAATTGACCGATAGCAATAACGACAACTCCGAAGAGGTCTTGCTGGATGGTACTGGCTCCAGTGATCTGGATGGAGACATTGTGAGTTATGAGTGGTTTGAGTTTGACACCCAAATCGCAACTGGAGCAACACCTACCATCGCCTTGGATGTGGGAACACATGAACTCACCCTGCGTGTCACCGATAGCGATACCACGACCGATGAGGATCAGGTCGTCATTTCCATTCTGCCCGGCCCCAATACGCCCACTGCCGATGCCGGTCCCGATCAGGCGTTAACAGATAGCGACAACAGCGAGACGGAGGATGTTGCGCTGGATGGCACGGGCTCAATGGATTCAGACGGCCGTATTGTGAGCTATGTATGGTTTGAGGGTGGAACACAGATCGCCACCGGAGCAACACCGACGGTCTCCTTGTCCGTGGGAGAGCACACCCTGACCCTGCGTGTGACAGATAACACAGACCTCTTCAGCGAGGATCAGGTCTCGATATCCATAACAGCCGCACCCAGAGCACCAATCGCCGACGCGGGCCAGGATCTGGCCCTGACCGACACAGATAACGACGGCAGCGAGCAGGTCACCCTCGACGCCACCGCTTCTTCCGATGCCGACGGCACCATTGTCTCCTACCAATGGCTCGAGAATGGAACGGAGATCGCAAGCGGTGCGACACCAACGATCACCCTCCCGGTGGGAACCCGCATATTGACCCTGCGGGTCACCGACAATGACGACCTGGTCGGCGAGGACCAACTGATCGTTTCCATCGCCACCGATACGACCACCCCCATCGCAAATGCCGGTACCGACCAGACCCTTGTGGATAGAGACGGTGATGGATCGGTATTAGTGGCTCTCGATGGTACCGGTTCCGCGGATCCGGATGGCACGATCATCAGCTACACCTGGTACGAGGGGAACAGTGAGATCGCAACCGGTGCCACACCCACGGTTCTTCTCAACACTGGCGCCCACACCCTGACCCTTGTTGTCAGGGACGATGCGGGATTGACCCATCAAGACCAGATAACGATCAGCATAAACGGTGATGACAGCCAATTACAAATCATCTCCGGTACCAGCCTGACTGGAAGTTCTGGTGATACGGTGGGACCCTTCACCGTTAGATTGGTGGATCAAAATGGCACCCCGGTTACCGATAGCCTCGTTGTCTGGCATGTCATACCGGAGAACGCAGCCACCCTGAGCGAGAGCGAATCCACTACCGATCAGGAGGGTCAGGCCTCCACCTCCATGAACATCCAGCAAACCGGCGTCATCAAGCTCCTTGCAAGCCACAATACCACCACCGTTGAATACGTCATCAACAGCATCGCTGAGACACCCGGTTTAACCAATAACCAACAGGCCGTCGGCTCGAGCATGGACAACCTATGTCCGTCCCTGGCAGAGAAGCAGGCTGACGGTAATCTGACGGCTGCCGAGCAGGACTTATTGATGACCTGTGAGGATCTCGTCACTGAGCCAGGTACAGCCAGCACCCTGTCACGCTTGGCGCCCGAGGAGGTTGCCGCCCAAGGAACCGCTTCCGTTGAAGCCGCCGGCACTCAGCTCACCAATATAAACAGGCGGCTTGTGGCTCTGCGTAGCGGTGATCTTGGCATGAATCTCAGCGGGCTGACAGTCAATTATGGGGGCATAGCATTTAACCAGAGACTCTTTGACGGTCTCTTCCCCAAGGACAAAAGGGCACGAGGCGGCGGCGCCGGTGACATCGATGAGCTACAGGGACGCTGGGGCGCCTTCATCAATGGCAATGTCAACTTTGGTGATAAGGATGAGACCCAGCGAGAGACGGGATTTGACTTTGATACCCGTGGTATCACCCTGGGGCTCGATTACCGCTTTAATGAACGATTAGTCGCTGGTGGCGCCCTGGGCTTTTCCCGATACGATTCCGACTACAACGATGCGGCCGGCAATCTCGAAATGGACGCCTGGAGCCTCTCTGCCTACGGCACCTATTACCAAGACAACAACATCTATGTGGACGGGCTGATCCAGATCGGTTCCAACAATTACGACACGAAACGCCGCATCAATGCCGCCGGCGAGGCTGATCAATTCGGCCAGGGGGATACGGACGGTACGGAATATGCCTTCAATATCAGCGCTGGCTACGACTATCGCCGGAACACCTGGACCCTTACACCCTACGGACGTTTATCCTATACCCGCGCGGAGATTGACGCCTATACAGAAGAGGCATCCAATCTCTCTGCTGCTGGCTTTGGATCGGTGTTGCGTATCGATGATCAGGAACTCAAATCAATAGTACTGGTTGTAGGCGGCAACTTCTCATACACCGTCAGCACCGCACACGCGGTGCTCATGCCACAGCTGCGCTTTGAATGGGAACATGAATTCGAGGATGATTCACGCTTTATCAATGCCAGATTCGTGAATGATCCGACCCGTTCCGGGTTCGCCATCGAAACCGACAAGGCGGACACCGACTACTTTAATCTGGGTATCGGATTATCCGCTGTTTTTTCCCAGGGGAGATCCGGCTATCTCTTTTACGAGACCCGACTGAATCAGGATGACGTTACCCTGCATATGATTAATGGCGGCTTGAGGATTGAGTTCTAAGTAATTGATTTTTT
>JASFJX010000409.1:0-4404 GCA_050119385.1 Candidatus Thiodiazotropha sp.
TTTTTATATCATGAGTTGTCCTTTAAATATAAGCATAAGGTAAACATCCGGGCAATGGCGCCATCTCCCAAACAGTCTTTAATCCATCTATTATCCTAAAAAGATCAGTTGGACAGGGTGAAGTGTGCGTTTGTGGTGGTGCAGGGCAAGGGTCGCTCCTGCACATCCTTGTGCCCGCGACACTTGTGCGTCCTTGCACGGCGCGCAACGACGCGCAATAGCCTGCTATTGCAAGGAGTTGCAACGCTGCCATGCGCCGGCACAAGCGTGCAATTCACCCTGTAGCGTGACTCACCCAGTGGGTTAGTATGCTTATCGGACACTTTTTCTATAAGAACAACAAATAAGTAGCAGAATGGAGCGGTCAACTGATTTTTTTAGGATTATTATTCCAGGGAAATATTGCATGCTAAGACTTCACCTGTTTGCGCATGGGATGAAATGCTCCTTCGGTGCCTGCTTGGGTAGTTACCCGTCTTGTCAAGAAATATGAAAACTGTTCAGTAAGTCCGATGCCTGAACAGCCAGGAGGCGCTGCTCAGGGTGATCATCGCGATCAAAGCCATCGGCCAGAGTTGATCGGTCAAGAGGTCCAAGGGTGTCCCTTCCAGAAAGACCCCGCGCAGGATCACCAGAAAGTAGCGCAGTGGGTCGCCGTAGGTCAGCAGTTGCACCACCCAGGGCATGTTGGCGATGGGGGTGGCGAAGCCTGACAGTATCACCGCGGGCACCATGAACAGGAAGGCGCCGAGCACTGCCTGCTGCAGGGTCTGCGCCAGGGATGAGATCATCAGTCCGATGCCGATGGCGGCGAGCACGAAGAGGACGATGCCCGAATAGAGGGCGGCCAGATCACCGATCAGGGGAACACGGAACCAGAAGTGGCCGATGAGAATCACCAGGGTCGCCTCGGTAACGCCGATGAGGAAAGCGGGGGTCGACTTGCCGATGAGGATCTCCAGCGGACGCAGGGGCGTGACCAGGAGCTGATCGAAGGTGCCATGCTCGCGCTCCCTCGCCACCGACAGGGCCGTCACCACCAGCGTTACCACCAGGCAGAGGATGCCCACCACGCCGGGAATAAAGAACCAGCGGCTCTCCAGGTTGGGGTTGTACCAGGCGCGCATGATAAGCTGGGCGGGCGGGGCCTGCAGTCCGTGTTCAAGGCTCCAGCGCTGGTTGAATTCGGCGACGATCTCGCTGGCGTAGTTAAGGGCTACCTGGGCGGTGTTGGAGTTGCGCCCATCGAGCAGGATCTGCAGCTCGCCGCTGCCGCCGGTGAGCAGCTTTTCGCTGAAGCGGGGCCCCAGGCGCAATACCATCATCACCTCCCGTGCGTCGAGCAGCGGCTGGATCTCGCTGTCGTTGCGGATCACCCTGGTCAGCTGCAGGGTGGGCGAACCGGTGAAGGCCGCTACTACCTCCCTGGCCGCTGCGCCGTGATCCTGGTCGTAGACAGCGAAGGGGACGTTGTTGAGATCGAAGGAGGCGGCATAACCGAACACCACCAGCTGGATCAGTGGCGGTACGAAGGTGACCACGCGGCTCTTCGGATCGCGCAGCAGGGCGAGAAACTCCTTGACGATGAGGGCGAGTATCCGTTGAAGCATAGTCCAGCTTTCACTCCAGGCGCTTGCGCAGCTTCTTGCGCACCAGGCCGAAGAAGACCAGCCCCATCAGTATCAGAGCCAACGCATTGGGCAGGATCACTGCCCACAGGTTGCCGGCCAGAAACAGGGACTGCAGGATGGCGATGAAATAGCGCGCCGCCACGAGGTGGGTGATGCCTTGTACCACCAGCGGCATGGAGTCAATGTCGAAGAGAAAGCCGGAGAGCAGGAAGGCCGGCAGGAACGTGGTGACGATGGCGATCATGCCGGCGACGAACTGGCTCTTCGCCACCACCGAGATCAGCAGCCCCATGCCCAGGGCCACCAGCAGGAAGAGCGCCGAGCAGAGCAGCAGCACCCAGAGCGAGCCGCGCAGGGGCACATCGAACTGCCAGATCGCCATGGAGACAGAGATGGCCATGCCGCCCATGCCAAGGATGAAATAGGGCAGGATCTTGCCGATCAGCAGCTCGCGCAGGGTGACCGGCGTGACCATCAGCGCCTCCAGCGTACCTCGCTCCCATTCGCGCGCCATCACCAGGGCGGTGAGCAGGGCGCCGACCAGGGTCATGTTGATGGCGACCAGACCCGGCACCAGGTAGTTGCGGCTGCGCAGCTCCGGATTGAACCAGACCCGCGGCTGGATCGCCACCGGTTTTGTCAGCACCATGGCGCGTGAGGCCAGTTCCCGTTCCAGCCAGCGCTCCCAGGTGCCGCGCGCGTAGCCCTCCATCAAGCGTGCCGTGTTGGCGTCGACGCCGTTGACGATGAGCTGGATCGGCGCGTCACCTTCCCCCTTCAGCCGCTTGGCGAAGTCTCCCGGCAGCACCAGCACGCCGTCGAGCTGTTTCGCCTGCATCGCCCGCTGTGCCTGCTGGCGGGTGGCGAAGAGGCGCGGCAGAAAATAGGGCGACGCCTGAAACGCCCCGGCGAAGCTCGACGCCTCGGCGCTGGTCTGTTCAATGACGATGCCGAGACGCAGGTCCTTGGCGTCCATCGACACCCCGTAGCCGAACAGCAGCAGTAGGGCCGCCGGCAGCAGGAAGGCGATGGCGATGCTGCTCGGGTCCCGCACCACCTGCAGGATCTCCTTGCGGATCAGTCCTCGCACCCGCCGGTTCATGCGGTGGTCCTCCCTTCCACCAGAGCGAGAAAGGCAGCCTCCAGGGTTTCGGTATTCTGCTTCCGCTTGATCGCCTTGGGAGTACCGAGGGCGAGAAACTCCCCCAAGGCCATGATAGCGATGATGTCGCAATATTCCGCCTCTTCCATGAAATGCGTGGTGATGAGCACCGTGACCCCGGTTTCGGCCAGGTGGTTGATACTGGCCCAGAACTCGCGCCGCGCCAGCGGATCCATACCCGAGGTGGGCTCGTCGAGAAACAGGATGTCGGGTTCGTGCATCATGGCGCAGGCGAGCGACAGGCGCTGCTTGAAGCCCAGCGGCAGATCGGCGCTCTCTGAACCGGCATACTCCGCCAGCGCCAGCTCGTCCAGCGCCCAGCGCAGACGTTTGCGCCGATGCCCGCTGCTCAGACCGTAGACATTGGCGAAGAAATCGAGATTCTGCCGCACCGTCAGGTTGCCGTAGAGGGAGAACTTCTGCGACATGTAGCCGATGCGCGAGCGTGCCCGGGCCGGCGCCATGCGCAAGTTTTTACCCGCCACCCAGAGATGGCCGTCACTGGCCGGCAGCAGGCCGCAGAGCATGCGGAAGGTGGTGGTCTTGCCGGCGCCGTTGGCCCCCAGCAGGCCGAAAACCTCGCCGGGACGCACGCGGAAGCTCAGGTCCCTGACCGCCACGAAGTCACCGAAACGGCGGGTCAGCCCTTCGACGACGATCGGATCATCGCCGCGGTGTTTGTGGCTGATGCTGGAGGCGATCTCCTTGTGGGGGGTGTCCCGGCCCTCGGTAAGGCGGGTGATGAAGCCGTCTTCGAAGCGGGGCGGCACCGGCGTCAGATCCGATGGCTTTAGACCGATGACGCTCAGGTCGGGTATCGAGGGCCGTTGCGTCACCAGCCGCACCACATCGCCTTGCAGCGTGGCGTCGAGCACCCCGGATAGCGCTGAGATGCGGAACTGCAGCTGGCGCCGCTCGGCATCCGGCACTTTTACGTGGTAGGTGCGGCCTTCGAGGGGTTTCGAGAAATCGGCCGGTTCGCCCTGACCGATGACCCGGCCTTGATGCAGCAGAATCACTTGGGCGCAGCGTTCCGCCTCGTCCAGGTAGGCGGTGGAGAGCAGCACGCTCATGGCCTCCGTTTTCACCAGCCGGTAGACGATGCTCCAGAGCTCACGCCGCGACACTGGATCGACCCCCACGGTGGGCTCGTCCAGCAACAGTAGTTGCGGCGAGCGCACCAGGGTGCAGGCGAGTCCCAGCTTCTGTTTCATGCCGCCCGAGAGGCGACCGGCAAGGCGCTTCGTATAGGGCGCCAGTCCGGTCATGTCGAGCAGCTCCCGATAGCGTTCAGGGCGATCGCCCGGTTCGACGCTCTGCAGGTCTGCATAGAGATCCAGGTTCTCCCGCACCGAGAGATCTTCATAGAGACCGAAGCGCTGCGGCATGTAGCCGACGCTGGCATGGACAGGCTCCGGATCCTTCACGACATCCATTCCCAGCACGACGAGCGCTCCTTCGTCAGGCAGCAGCAGCCCGGCGGCGAGTCGCATCAGGGTGGTCTTACCGGCGCCGTCGGGACCGATCAGGCCGGTCACCACGCCGGGACGGATCGAGAAGCCGACCCGGTCGAGGGCCTGCACGCGCCTTGTCCCAGTGGTGAAACGTTTG
>JASFJX010000410.1:0-4398 GCA_050119385.1 Candidatus Thiodiazotropha sp.
GGATATTGCCCGGCCAGTTAAAGTTTTCAAGTAGTTTGAGTGCATCGGGTTCCCAGTTCAACTCCTCTGAGATGTCAGCTTCCAGTTGAGCGATGTGTTTGATTAACTGAAGCCTGTCCGTACGTTTCCGTAAAGGGGGCATGGTCAAAGAAACGCCATGTAACCGATAGTACAGATCTTCACGGAAATCGCCATCCTCAATCATATCCTTGATATTGTGATGGGTGGCACTGATTAACTTGATTGAGACCTTGATAGGCTTTTCACCACCGAGGGGAGTGACTTCTCGTTCCTCAAGAACCCTGAGGAGGCGTGCCTGTAGATGCAGCGGCATGTCACCGATCTCATCCAGAAACAGTGTGCCGCCATCGGCCTGTACGATTTTGCCCCGGCTGCCATCACGGTTTGCCCCGGTAAACGCGCCAGGCCGGTAACCGAAGAGCTCGCTTTCGATCAGGGATTCCGGCAGGGATGCGCAGTTTACCGCAACGAAGGCTTTGTCATGACGAGAACTTGCCTGATGTAACGCGCGAGCAAACATCTCTTTACCCGTGCCGGTCTCACCAAACAGCATACAGGGGACATCCCTTTCGACCAGCTTGATGGCCTCTATTTTACCTTCTGTGTCGAAGGCGATGGCTCCTTCGCCGAGTGTGCTGATGAACTCGGAGCGTGAATGAAATCGAAGCACAAATGCCTCTTTCATGGCACAGAAGAAAACCCGGTTCTCAATCACCTGGGCCGACATGTTCAGCAGTACCATGGTATGTTGTTGGGCCATCTTCGACTCGCTGGAGGCATCGAGAACCGCCAGGATATCCCCATGGGGATCGAATATGGGCGCTGCGGCGCAGGTGAGTGTGGCATTACGAGAGAAGAAATGGGATTGCTTGTGTATGACAAGGGGTTTCTGTTCCACCAGACAGGTACCCATGCCATTGGTGCCCTGGACCGATTCACTCCACACTGCGCCCAATTGCATGCCGGTGTGTGCGGCAGCGTCAGTGAATTGAGGGTCACCGATAAAATTGAGCAGGATGCCATCCTTATCAGTGAGCATAATGGCATGTCCTGAACCTGCTAACTGCTGGTAGAGATCGGTCATCTCAACCCGCGCGATATCGAGCAGGCGTTCATATTTTTGCAGCCGATCACAGAGGTTTTGCCGGTCGATAATGACAGGATCGGGGGGCATGCTTGGATCGAGTCCGTATTCATCACGGCAGCGGCGCCAGGATCTGAGTGTCAGGTCATCTATCTCTGAGGAGTTGATAATCTGGCTGCCGTCAAGGGCGGCGCGTACGATCTCTTCATGATTGGTCATGTCGTTTTGAATGACGGCTTTTTCCACCTAATAGCTACCTCTGGTTGTAAACAAGTCCCATCGGCAGAGGTATCCCTGACCTCTCAGTTTTCGTTCTTAATATTAAGGGTATGTATCGGTATAAAACTTACTTTTCTTATCAATTATTTTAATTATCCATCTGAGTCTATGCCATTATTGCTCGATTGACAATTCGCAATTCGCCTGAATATTTAAAGTCAGGTCAATGTATGTTTTTTACGTCCCTAAGTAATGGGAGTCCTAAATTTGATCCCGGATAGTCTCTCCGACGGTGGTCGATACGATTCTGATTCGGCAGTTTTAGATGCAATGGAGGTGGTGGCTGAGGGAGCGGATATTATTGATATCAATGGGGAATCTACCCGCCTGATGGCATTGAGAGTGAGTGCCGGCGAGCAGATGAGTCGAGTGTCGGATACCATAGGTATGGCCGTTAAAGTTGATTAACTCTTGATTTCACTTAGTAATTCTATTTGAAATTTTCCAATAGCTTCTTTCAAGGCAGCGTAAACCATTGAGGATTTCACCGATGGAGGAGCGAAATCACCGCGTGATAGCTCAAGTTGTAACCACGGCATCTCACGGCTATGAAAGCGCGTGATGTAACCTCCGGAAAAGGGTTGGTTTATCCTCACATCACCGGGAAAGTATGTCTGAAAAGCAGACTTCAGTATATTCATCCATTCCCCCGGACAGCTTTGACCGTCGACATTGCCCAGACATACCTGTGGACGTTCCACACCCGGGTCAGGGCCAACGGGGGGGCCATAGGGCGCCATGGTATGACAATCAATGGCCAGTATCAGGCCGGAATCTCTGGCAAGTTCACTTAACTGCTGGTGATACGGTCTGTGATAGTTCTCGATCAGCTCTAGGTGTATGTTCTCATCCAAGGGCCTCTGCCAGATGGGAATATCCCAACAGGTATGGGTTTTGATAACACCATCCTTGAAGATATCGCCTTCCTGCCGGTTCATATCAAGTACCGCTCGGGCAATGTCTGTAGTGACGAAGGCAGCCACTTTATCTTTCAATGGAGCATAAATCTCGAAGGCGAATTCATCTCCATCTTCAACGATCTGTTCAGTGGTCAACAGGCAGTTGGATTGAAGTGATTCCGGCACAAACAATCCGGCATGGGGCATGGAGATGAGCAGGGGGAGTGTCATGGTCCTTTGGCCGAACCGTCTCTACGGGGATCGGCGACTCCGATGAATTCATCATTCTCATGCAGCACCAGTTGCACACAGCCGAGATAGAAGGAATAGGGATCGCGAACGCTGACATCGAATCCCCGGCGTCGCAGCATCGTAGGAATATCGTCGCGCATACGGGTTCCTTCCAGCGACACCTTCCCTTTTATCGAGCAGTGCATGCGTGGTGCCTCCACAGCATCGAAGGGGGTTGCTCCGCGCTCCAGGCGAAGGAGCACCTGGAGGATGGCGGAGACAATGCGCTCCGAGCCCGGGGAACCGATAGTGAGCCAGGGTTTGTGCCCGCGAAATACTAGGGTGGGAGCGACCGATGCCCAGGGTACGGCGTTGGGACGTAGATAATAGGGATGGGTGATGTCCTGGTACTCAAAGGCGCTCATATAGTTGTTATAGAGAAACCCCAGCTCGGGTGAGGCGGAAAACGAGCCATAGACACGCTCGATGGATTGGGTTAGACCGACCGCGTTACCCTCAGCATCCATGACCGAAACATGGCTGGTTTCACCGTGGGTCTTGATTTTCGTCTGGATCCGTTTAGCGACCCGCTTGGCGTAATCCAGGTGAGTAATGTCCTCGCCCAGTTCAAGTTCCTGGGCGAAGAGGGTGGGATCATCAGGTCTGTCAGATCGGTCCAGATTAGCCTTACGGATCACGTTGGCCAGTAGCAGTGCACCCTCAGGGGTTTCGGGATCCCGTTGTGACTGAGAAAACTGCTCCAGTAGATTCAGCGCCTCGATCAGGGTGCGCCCAGCTCCCGGTGGGCCAAAGGTAAAAACCCGCTGGTTGCTGAAATGGGTGGCCAGGGGGCGTCGTTCCACGGGCCAGGGGATCTGAGCCAGGTCGTCGTCGCGGATCAATCCGTCGTTGGCAATCATGTCGTCGTGGATCTGGCGAGCTATCGCCCCCTGATAGAAGTCTTCTATCCCGACTTCTGCCACACGCCGAAGAGTAAAGGCCAAAGCCGGCTGGCGGAAAACAGCGCCGATAGGATAGGTGGTTCTGCCATTCTTGAGGAATAGTCGGGCACCGGAATGTACCTTCAGATGGTGAATTTCCCGTTTCGTCAGATAGTGCTGCAAAGGCGAGACACGATAGCCCTCTTCGGCGATCCGTATGGCTGGTTGCAGGGTTTCCTCAAGTGGCTTTGTGCCGTAATGCTGCAGGGCCCAGGCCAGTACCGCCGGGGTTGATGGCACGGTGGTGGCCTTGTGACCCCGAAGCTGTTCAGCCCTTTCCAGTTCCCCCGGTGGTGTACGGTGGGGTGCGCGGGTACCGCCATCAAGACAGAATTTGCGCCCGCAATCAGCCAGGTGGATCAGCATCATGGTTTGCCCGCCGAGGCCGGAAGCCGCAGGTTCGACCACGCCAAGAGCGAAGGCGGCGGCCACTGCCGCATCCACAGCGTTGCCCCCGGATTTGAGCATCTCGGTGCCGGCTTCGGTGGCGAGATAGTGTTGGGTTGATACCATTCCCTTGGCTGAAACGCCAACCCGTTGTGGTTGCACCACCCGGTGATCGCTTGGCTCGAGCAGATCCATATCCAGCGGTTTTCTGGTTTTGCGAACCGGGTTCATCTTTTTTCACCGTTCAGCAGGTACTCGGCAAGGAGCAGGGTACGCTGCACGATGCTGATACGGGAAACAGCCTCCTGTCCGGTGTAAAGAGCTTGGGCTTCAGGCCCCATGCCGCAAATGACCGGGACCTGCGGCGACACCAGGCCCGCCACAGACGGCCATAGGCTGGTCTCAGTATTCAGCGGGATCTCCCACCGCTTGGCCGTTTCTCGCAAACGTTTCAGCAGGCCGTTGTTGATGCGCCTGGTCGGCATTGCGGGACGTT
>JASFJX010000411.1:0-4385 GCA_050119385.1 Candidatus Thiodiazotropha sp.
TCACGCCCAAGCGATGGATCAGGCCATGGATGGACCGGATTTCCCCATGGATCAGATCCAGGCATTTTCCAGGATGGAGGACATTTTTTATCATAATCATTAGATGGCAAGGGTGGAAGTGGCGGTGGCTCATCATCCAATGGTTCAGGATCAATAACATTCCAATAGACCCAATTTGCAACCCAGGTCGCAATAACCACTCCTACAACAACTCCTGCTGGAGAAATCTCACCATAAGGATCTAGATTATTGATAGGATCCGCTAAAACATAACCATACAGGTTCGCATCATTTCCTTCAAATCTTATAGGATCCTTCGTTGTCCATCTTCCAACTATTGGATCATAATCCCTAGCACCAAACCTCACTAATCCAGTGCGCTTATCTTGTATACCCCCGGCAAACCCAAACGGCTGAAAACCCGGATTAGTATCTTCTAAGATATTCCCCCAGGCATCGTAATCCATTCGTTGCACTACATCACCCGTCTCCGTGTTAACCACCAATCTTGGCGAGCCCAGATGGTCTGATACGATACGGTAGGTGACACCCTCCTTGATCATATAGTCTGGCACATTCATCTTCGTAGCGTAAATGAATCGACTGATAACGTTGTTGTCCCCATCCAACTCTGCAATCGGATTGAGCAGATCCTTGTAGAGAAAACCTTGTACCAAACTACCGTTGACCATTTTGCCGATACACCGATTTTCACCATCGACAATGTAATCTATTGTTATATCACCCTGCAATCTCACCTGCATCAGATTTCCCAGCACATCGTAGATATAGTGGGTAGTGATGCCGTTTTCCGTTTTCTGCGTCAGTTCACCGTTTGCCGTGTACCGGTGGTTTGCTACACCTTTCCGGATAGAGGACTTTCACCTCCAATCCCTTGCCGATTTTGCTCGGCGCACTGGGTGTCTTTATAGTCCCTATTGGAAAGGATGGTATATTCGGATACTCGAAAGGCGCGTTTGTATCATCGATTTGCGTGCTTACTGTCCCTTCGCTGGCCCAGCAAAGCATGCCTGTATCGCTCAATGCAAAGGCTTAATTGTTCCAACTCTCTCTTAAACTGTCGAGTGACCCATCCGCGTTGATCCTATAGTAATAGTCTCCGTCTCCACCATTTACTACCAGGCCCCAGGCTGAATGTTCCAATCTCAGCGATGTCGCTATCACCACTGGTGAGTGTGGCAAGTGAAATAACCTCACTGTTTTCTATTTTGTAGATCGCTCGGCCACTGTTGAGATAGACAAGTCCATCCAATACAACGCCTGTACGAAGTATTATGCGACTAATTAATCATGGTTAAATAGGCTGTATTTATACTCTACGAAACTCATGATAACCATCAAAATACTAATACAAACATCCTTAATCAAGAAAGTATTGCTTAACTTCTTTTGAGATCAACAAATATGACCATGCAATTAATCCTATTACTAAAGCAGAAATAACTGATGATCTTACATAGTCGATATTTTCTTCAAAAGCCTTTAGAAATAAAGGAAAAATGGAGACTGGAATATAACCAATCGGGAAAAGTATAACAGCCACTTTTCGCCTTATCAGCATAAGAAAAGAGATAACTGCTAATGGAATCGCCATGGCCACCACAAAAGTTAATTCAGTTAAACTTCTTGCTGATCCATATTCAAAATGCAACATTCCTGGCGCTAATACTGAGCCTGATAAAATTGCACCTATTGCGATAATGGGCGAAGCTAATCCCGCAGTAAATATGATTTTCATAGGGAACGGCATAATGAAAAAATGCTCTAACAAGGACATATATACAAACCTCACCACCATCCTGTAACAATAATCCCTGAAGCACCACCTAATGAAATTCCTTTACCTGTAGGAAAAGCATTGAGTTTGCTATTTTCTTTCATCTCACCACCATATGATGTACCAGAACCATCAAAATTATATCCACCACCACCACCATATCCATAATCAAGTAAGCCAGCAGATCCTCCTAGGCCTACAAATCCACCCGCACTAGTACCAGAAGGTGGCGCTACAAGATCATCACAAGGGTCACCATAAGGATGTCGCTTTCGTGGTAATTCAGTTGGTCCTTGATCAAATGGATCTAATGATGCCCCACCACCTATACCAATCCCAATTTGACCGGACACAAACCATCCTCCTGTATTGCTGTTAGAACCAATTGTAATGCCACCACCTATACCCCCATATGCACCAACACTAAATGACCATAACCCAACCGGATCAAAAGCGTTAACTGGATCATTTACAGCATAGGTATAAAGATTCGCATGTGATCCATTGAACGCTATCGGATCTTTAACCGGCCATCTTCCGTTAATCGGATCATAATCCCTGAATCCAAAACGGATCAGCAGTGTCTGCTGATCGTAAAGTCCACCTGCAAACCCAAACGGCTGAAACCCAGGATTAGTATCTTCTAAGACATTCCCCCAGGCATCGTAATCCATCCGTTGCTCTACATCACCCGTCTCCGCGTTAACCACCAATCTTGGTGAACCCAGGTGATCGGATACAATGCGATAGGTGACACCCTCCTTGATCATATAGTCTGGCACATTTACCTTCGCACCGTAAACGAATCGGCTGATGACATTGTTGTCCCCATCCAACTCGGCAATCGGATTGAGTTGATCTTTGTAGAGAAAACCTTGTACCAAACTACCGTTGACCATTTTGCCGATACGCCGATTTTCACCATCGACAATGTAATCTATTCTTACATCCCCAGGCAATCTCACCTGCATCAGATTTCCCAGCACATCGTAGGTATAGTGTGTAGTAACGCCGTTTTCCGTTTTCTGTGTCAGTTCACCATTTGCCGTATAGCTGTAGGCGGCATCGCCGTAGGTCAGTAACCGGTCCTGGTCGTCATAGGTAGCAATCAGGGCGCCATTGACATGGGTGCGGTTTCCATTGCTGTCGTATTGGTAGCGAGCAATTTCTGTTCCGTCCTCTGTTATGGACTCTAACCTTCCTGCGAGGTCGTAATCGTAAACCGTGGTTGTGCTTTCCCCAGCTATCGTTTCTACTTTTTGCCTGATACGACCAAGCTTATCCCTGGTATAGACTGTATTGAACAAGCTGTTTGCTTCAAAGCTGGCATCATAGCTCTCGAGTTCCGCAAAGCCATTGTAATGCCTGGCAGTGGAAATGCCGCCTAGTGTCGTTCCATTGATTATTCCTGCCTTCTGTTCCTCGCGATTGATAGTGAGGCTTCCTGCTTGTATTAGTAGGCCGTCATCATCGTATTGATAACTTACGGTATTCGAACCATTGATGCTTCTCGCAGTAATGAGGAAGTTGTTGTCGTAGCTTTTTTCAATACTGCCAGCTACAGCGCCTGTCCAATTGGTAGTGGTCGTAAGAGAACCGTCGTAACTAAAACTCAATATCCCGCCATCTGGTGCGGTAATGTTATCAAGTTTACCACTCTCCAAGTTATAGCTGTAGCTATAGGTGCCACGGGGTATGGTTATACTATCCAGGTATCCGCTGGTAGCTCCATAATTGAGACTGACGAGCTGCCCATCCGGACGTGTCACCTGAGTTAACTTTTTATCCCGGTCATAGGTGTAGACAGTTTGAGGTGTAGTAATACCACTAATAGAGGGTGGCGTGTATTGGGTAGGCTGGTCTACGCCATCGTATCGATAGATGTGCGCCGACCTGCCTGGCGGGGTAAGGCTCGCTAGATTACCATTTTCATCATAATCATAACCAATTTCGCGAGTATCCGGCAGGATCTGTTTATTTACCCTGCCCGCATCGTCATACTCAAATATTGTTGTCTGCTCTTCAGCGTTAGTAATGGATCTCATAAAACCTGCACTAGGTCCTGATGTGTAGTATTCTAGCGTATTGTTACGTGCATCAACTCCTGAGCCTACGGTTAAGCTTTGAAGCCTACCACGGCTATCGTAACTGTAGCTGACCTGATCCAAGTCTGTTATCTGGCTCAATATCGGTTGCCCGGTATCATTAATCTGCATACTGCTAATCCGCCCGGCAGCGCTGGTTGTAGTCCATGTATTGTTATCAGCGTTGTATTCTCTGGTACTAACACGACCATTGGAGGTAATGGTATCGGTGAGAGTTTCAAGACTTTGCGATTCAAGGCTGTTGCCCAATGAAGCTGTACGCTCTCTGGTGAATGTCAATATCAGCCCACTGGGGGTTTCACTTGTTGCGCTTGTTAATATTGGCGCAATCATACCGAAACGCGGATCAAGACCCATTTGTGCCTTTGAAATAGTACCATCGGGGTAAGTCGTCACCTGCTCACCACTTGCTTTTGCGATATGGGCAGTAACGCCACCAGCTGGTGATGTTATGGTTCTTAAGCGATCATGTGTAGGAAGTG
>JASFJX010000412.1:0-4373 GCA_050119385.1 Candidatus Thiodiazotropha sp.
TCCCCCTGGATGTTCTCAAAACAGGCGAGCTGATCCGGAAACACCAGGGCCACCAGATCCTCGGCATCATTTCGCTGAAAGGGGGCGGGCACACGCTTGCCGCCGCGCATGCGAGGCACCGCCAGGGATATATTGGTCACCCAACGCCAGCGAACCGGGAACATGGGCGCGGCCAGCAGGGCCTGAATCAACACCTGCTCGACGCTTTTTGATTTCAGATAACCGGCCGGCTCCTCCAGGGGGAAGCTGTGGGTTGGCCCGAGGGAGAGGATCAGGTTGTCCTCGTTGGCGGCGGCCTGTAGTTCGAAATTGAAACGGCGGCAGAAGCGTTTGCGCAACGCCAGGCCCCAGGCCTTGTTGATTCGGGAGCCAAAGGGGGCGTGGATGACGAAATGCATGTCACCGGTCTCATCGAAGAAGCGCTCGAAGACCAGCTGCTTTTGACTCGGTATGGCACCGAACAGGGCTTTCGTTGCAGCCAGATACTCAACCAACTGGGATGCGGCCACAGAATCCAGCTGTTGCTCCTGTTGCAGATAGTCCAGCGCCACCTGCGGCCCCCTATCCAACAGCTCGTCGATGGTCTCGCGCAGACGGGAAACCGCCAGGGAGAGTTCGTCGGTGCGTCCCGGCGCCTCGCCGAACCAGAAGGGAATCGAGGGCGGTTGACCATGGGCATCCTCCACCAGCACCCTGCCCTGCTCGATCTTCAACATGCGGTAGGAGAAGTTGCCGAGCTGGAAAATGTCCCCCGCCATGCTCTCGAAGGCGAAGTCCTCGTTGAGGCTACCGACGAAGAGCCCTTCGGGCTGGAGAATGACATCGTAGTCGAACTGATCGGGTATGGCGCCGCCGTTGGTAATCGCTGTCAGACGGGCACTGCGCCTGGGACGCAGCATGCCGTTCACCAGGTCCCTATGAATGTAATCGCTACGTCTTCCCCGCCGCGTATGAAAACCATCCGCCAGCATCTTCACCACATCGATGAACGTCTTCTCGTCAAGGTTGTTATAGGGGCGGGCACACTTGAATGCCCTATAGAGGGCCTGCTCGTCCCACTCCCGAGCGGAGACCTCTGCCACAATCTGCTGGGCCAGGACATCCAAGGGATGTTCAGGGATCGGTATACGGTCGAGTTCACCCCTGCGGATCGCATCCAGCATGGCCACCGACTCAACCAGGTCGTCACGGCTGAGGGGGAAGAGCCGCGCCTTGGGCGTTGCGCCAAGGTAGTGCCCGGAGCGACCCGCCCGCTGCAGGAAGGTGGCGATACTTCGGGGCGAACCCATCTGACAGACCAGGTCCACCTCCCCGATATCGATGCCAAGCTCAAGGGAGGCGGTGGCCACCAGGGCGCGCAGCGAACCCGACTTGAGACGCCGCTCGGCATCGAGCCGGTGCTCCTTGGCCAGGCTGCCGTGGTGGGCGGTCACCGCATCCTCCCCCAGGCGCTTCGCCAGTGCCGCCGCCGCCCGTTCGGCGAGACGGCGCGTATTGACAAAGATCAGGGTAGTCTTGTGGCGGGTAATGAGCTGCTCGAGACGGCGATAGATCTCATCCCAGACCTCGTTGGCCATCACCGCTTCCAGCGGTGATCCGGTCATTTCGATGGCAAGGTCCCGGGTACGCACATGGCCGGTATCCACAATGGTACAGGCCCGTTGCAGCGAGTCATCCTGCCGCCCGGTGAGGTAGCGTGCCATCTCCTCGATCGGTTTCTGGGTCGCCGAAATGCCGATGCGCAGCGGCGGCCTGTGGCACAGCCGGTTAAGCCGCTCCAGGCTCAAGGTCAGATGGGCGCCACGCTTGTTGCCGGCCAGGGCATGGATCTCGTCCACGATCACGCTGCGCACCGTGCGCAACATCTCACGTCCGGAATCGGAGGTCAGCAGAATATAGAGGGACTCCGGCGTCGTCACCAGGATATGGGGCGGAGTGCGCTTCATCATTGCCCGTTGCGACGAGGTGGTATCACCGGTACGCACCAGGGCGCGGATCGGCACATCGGGGTATCCGCCCTCCAGCAGCCCATCCCGGATACCGTTCAGCGGCAGCTCCAGGTTCTTGTGAATATCGTTGGAGAGCGCCTTCAGCGGCGAGACATAAAGCACCTGGGTCTCATCGGCCAGGGGACACTCCAACCCTTCACGCACCAGTTGATCGATCGCCGCCAGAAAGGCGGCCAGGGTCTTACCGGAACCGGTGGGGGCCGAGATCAGGGTATTCCGCGCAGCCTGGATCGCCGGCCAGGCCTGGGCCTGAACCTCGGTGGGTTGGTTGAAATGGCGCTCAAACCATGCGCTGACCGCCGGGTGAAAGTAGAACGAAGGCATTCCCCCATGATAGCCCCTATTTCCAAGAATAGATTGGAATCCCATACTCGACCTATTCTTAGGTTGACTTGAATTAGATGCTTTTCAACTGCGATATGGCGATACCGGTAGCCGCAGAAACCACCTCGACGGCGTTCGAGGTATAATCCTTTACCGGTGGGCGCTACTACAAGACAACTTTAAGAGGCAGCTATGAATTCCTCGAACTCGCCTGGTGCCAGGCCTACGCCCACCTGCAGATGCAGAAGATAAAACCTCAGCATAAACTGGCCTCGCGGGTGGTCTACGCGAACGATCACACCACGGTTGATCATAGCAATGAGATCGTTACTTCAATTTATTTACCTATCCAGTAGATTTGACGCATTCAGAAGGCAAGCCCGACTCGTAAGCCGGGCCTGGTTTTCAACATACAGCATGCAAAGCCATACCTAATCTTTAATAGGCAGGAGCTTCCGGCTCATAGTGAATACCGGTGCGCTCGGCCTGTTCCCGAATGGCGCTGTAGAGCTTGTGATCCAGGGAGTCCTTAGCACCGCCCGACTTTTTCACCTCCTGTTTTAAATATTCTTTGCGCTTTGCCGAGAACGCATCGATCTCTTCCTGCAATGCCTTTCGCTGTTGGGCCTTTTCGGCAATCACGGTCCGCTGCTCCTGCGGTGCCATGGCGCGAATTGAGGCAGGCAGGTGGTCTTTTTCAATAGCGTCAAGTTCGACCCGGCCGCTGGACACATCATCGACCAATTCACTGTCACCCAGCAGATTGGACTTACCGCTTTTTGATGCATTGAATGCGGCACGCCGTGCACGAGATGTCACGGAGGCAGACTCATGCAGCTTCTCAGCCGCATCCAGTTTCTGACGTTTTTTCTCGAGAACCTCTTTTGACCCATAGTAGAGTCGCGTTTCATCCAGTTTCTTGGAAAGGCTGGCCAGTTTCTCATCGAAAGGGGTTGTAATCGCTACCGCGTTACCGTCTTGAGCAACCTGGGCGTACTGCCCAAGGCCGGCCTGCGCAATCTTGTTCCAGACCAGCCGGGTTGGGTGACTGTTGCCGGCCTGGATGGCATTGACCACTATACCCTTGGTGTTGGCGTCCCGCAGGGTTTGTGGATACTTTACATCATCCTGGTAGTCCATATGCGGCGGCGCATCCCCCACCAGAAAGACTACACGATAGGCACCCTCTCCCTGGCTCCAGGAGATGTTATGGACCGCTTCATAGAGTGCTTGATTGACACTTTCCGGGCCGTCACCACCGCCTGCTGCGCTAAAATCCATCAGTGTGGCGTAGACCGAGTCGAGATCTTCGGAGAGATCGACTACCCGTGTCACGTAGTCATCCCCCCGATCCCGATAGGCCACCAACCCCATCTTGATCTCGGGTGCCGGCTTTGCCTGGGCCATGCTGGAGGCAATGGACCAGATCTTCTCTTTGGACGCCTGAATCAAGCCACCCATGCTTCCCGTGGTATCCAACGCAAATACCACTTCAATTTTGGGCGGCTCCTGAGTATGGGCCTGTATTATTGGCACTTGAATCGGATCAGGCAATGGCATATTGACCGCACCAACCTCCTTGAGGGCGGGATAGAATGCGACTCCACCTGCAGTAAATGCGAATAAGGCTGCTGCAATGATTTTCGATTTCATAATCTTCTCCCCGTTAACTAACCTAGAGTGGACAACTTGGTTAGCGCGGCTTGCGCCGTGCGATAGGCATTTTGGAAACGATCTTCCTCACTGTTCGCGAGCGTTCCCGGTTTACGCGTTTGTTTCCAGGCATTGGGAATGACAACGAATAGCGCCTGAACCAGAAAAAAGCACCAGACACCGATGAACAGACTGCCGGTTTGCAGCACGGCCCATACCGCAGCCGCCATGCCGAACAATACCAGAGCAAAATCGGCCAACGCCGAGATTAGGCTGGAATAGAAATAGAGTGAGCGAATCAACCAGACAAATCCCAGATGGATCATGAGATAAAGCGGCAAGCTCAATCCCATCAACCAGAGCGCCAATGCACTCGTCAACCAGAGG
>JASFJX010000413.1:0-4368 GCA_050119385.1 Candidatus Thiodiazotropha sp.
CTGTCGCGGGACGGTCCAGTTCTCGGCATGGATTGACAGGGATTGTTCCGGCGACAGACACCAGTCGTTACCCTTGAGGTGTTGGAGATAGGCAGCGCAGAATGGCCAGAAAGCGGCATACCAGGCGGTGCTTTCGCCGGCTGTCTCGTCCGGGCGTGCAGGGACATACCAGCCCTTGATGACTTCTTGCAGAAAGCCATTGCGAAGCAGGCGCTCCCGATGGGTCCGCGACAGGTCTCTCGATCGTATGGCGACTGTGCCTTGTGCTTGCAGTTCGTGGAGCGCCTCCAGGGATTCGGCCAGTTTTTCAGAGGGTTTTGCCATGGACTTTGGGAATGGTATTCGCTAATTAAGCTGTGATATATTTCGCTAATCGTGTTGTACCATGGTTCGCTTATTGTGTCGAGGAGATATTCGCCTGCTGAGTCGTCGACCGGAGAAAGGAAGAAGTTGTGTCATCGAGTCTCACGAAATAAAACAGTAATATGAGACCGGCAAACCTACTGCGCGAACGCGGAAGTGTAGGTAGCTCCTACCGAACCAGGCGCCGCTCAAGTAACGACTGCATGTCTCGTCGCCCATCCAGGACGCAATGAACAAAGACGTCCTGCCCGATGACCTCGTAGATGACACGATACGGCTTGAAGTGAACCTCCCGGTAATTCGTCAAGCCGATCCGATCCAGTTCGGGCGGGATATGGCCTCGCGTGGGCAGTTCGGCAAGGCTCGAACAGAGCGGTTCCAGTTGCTCCAACACGTACGCTGCCTTCTCCGCCGAGTCATAGATTGCAACGTAACGGTAGATGTCGATCAGGTCCTGTTCCGCTTCTTCTGAAACCCGGACGCGATAGCGTGTCACCCGGTGCTTTCCTTGATGCGTTTGCGGATATCCGCGAAGGCCGTTTTGACCGGCTTGCTGCGCCCCTCTCGAATGCACTTGGAGCTCTGGGCCAGCATCTTGAGCAGCGCCAGCGATTCCTGGGTTTGTTCGTAACTGGCGATGTCCTGGAGAACCGCCTTGGCTTCACCATGTTGGGTGATCACTAGGGTCCGCTGGCCCTCGTTGACGTCTCGTAAGGCCTCGGCTGTATGACTTTTGAGGTAGCTGATGGGTTTGACCGATTCGCTGAGTTTCATAATGTGTCCGCCGTATCTCTGATTCCAGAACGTACCAAATATAGTCCGTATTTGGTACCAACGCAAAGTGGATTACGGTTTGTAAGAGGCGGCGGCCGTCATTGGAAGCAAGGTCACTGGCCGTTTAGTGTAGCTTTTGTGTTTCTGATATTAGAAAACCCTTGTTAAACAAGGAGGAAACACCTGTGCATCATTGGGGTATGTTGCTCTGCTTTTCCTAATGAACTCATGCTGCTATGCTGCTCTACTTATTGATTTATAAGCATTTATCGTTTTCCGCCGTCTCTTGCCGTTTCACCGAGTCTCACGAAATATCATCCAATCTCAGGAAAAAGTGTAACTTTTATTGGTGTAGCTTTTTCTTGAAATCCAGAAGTTGTACTTTTGTCCGTTGCGTCGGACAAACAGCCACCAATTCAAGAGGATGCCAATGGCGTAGAGTCTCAAACCCCTGTCCTCCAGAACAGTGGAGGAGATGAAGCCGGGAGATAAGATTAAGGCCGACACGTCAGCAGAGCTGGGTGAAATCGCCCGCCACACCAATCAGAACGTGTTACCGCGAGTCGACACCGATCCAGTAGCGCCGCTCCCTCATTGCAGCGGCTGCCGGATCACGGTCTTCCACTTTTCCGGTGCGGCACGACGAATATCGCTCAAATAGATCTCATGGTGTTTGCCGCGACGCTGGTGCCCGCTCTCCTCGATAAAGCGATGTACCTTTTCGATGGTCGGTCCCTCTTCGCTGAACGGGCCGATGTGCAGGATTTGCGCGCAACGTCCCTCCGCGAAGCTCTCCAGGCGCAGACCGTCCAGCGACAGCCCCTTTTTCTTGCGCACGGTCGCCATCGCATCGTCCATCATCGCCGCGGTGATGAAGTCCGGCTGCATGATCATCATCGTCCAGCGCCACTGGTCACGCCGGTTGTCGACGAAGGCGTTCATGTCGTCGGCCCACCACAACCCCTCCAGCGGCAGCACGCCGTAGTCGATGGCCAGGGCGCTCTTCTTGATCATGAACTTCAGGGTATAGGCTAGGCTGAACAACGCCTCGACGGCCGCGCCGTACTCCGGTGAGCTGCCGGGGTCGCCCATGCCATCGATCATCAGAAACGCAAACGCCGGTACATCAACCTCCACCACTGCCCTGGCAGAGGGTTGGTAGAGGGTTTTGTACTTTTTTTTGAAGTCGATCTTTTCCATCTTCACCTCCCGTTAAGACTGGGGCTACAACCGCCCCCGACCAGTCCTAATCACGCGACTTTTTCAGCCAGAGTGACAATGTAACCGTTGTTGTCGCTGATCCATACCTCTCGCATACCGTAGAAGGTCTTGTGGTCGGGTAGCAATGTTGTAACCCCCTCGCCAAGACCGGCCAGCAGCGCATCCAGGTCATCCACTTCAAGGTAGAAGGAGACGCTGGCGCCGACGGTGGCATCGGCCAGTGGGGCGTACTCACCGCCGATAGAGGCGCGCAGTTGCAACATCACCATCGCGCCTTCGCGTTGCAGCATGGCCCACTGCAACGGCACATCGGCGGAAAACTCGTTCACCGGGGTTTCGTTCCCCGACGCCAACATACCGGCGAGAAAACGAAAACCGAGACGGTCGCAGTAGAAGGCAACGCTCTGGTTGACATCCTCGGTCATCAGGTTGGGTGTCAGTGTAGTACTCATGACTTGCTCCTTTTGATGGCTTATTATTTGAACACGCCGCCACGATACTCCCGCCCTACTGACACCCTGCTGTCAGTAGTGGCGTGATAAAAATTGCTCTCACTTGAACGACAGGAGAACAGACTATGGCCATCAGCGAAGACTGGCTGGAATATCTCAGGGAACTGCTGGAGTGGCTACCGCATCTGCGGGTGAAGAAGATGTTTGGCGGCGCCGGTTTCTACAGCGATGAGTTGTTCTTCGCCATCGCCGACAACGATGGCCTCTACCTCAAGGCCGACAATGAGAGCAGGCCGTTCTATCGCAACGGCGGCAGCGAACAGTTCACCTATGAGTCGAAGGGCAAGGTCGGGCGGATGAATTTCTGGTCGGTGCCTGCCGATGCGCTGGAGGATCAGGACGAGCTTCGCCGCTGGGTCGACGTCGCTCTCGAAACCGCCCTGCGCAACCGGAAATAGTTGTGCGCCGCGCCGACCGTCTCTTTCGCATCACCCAGGAGCTGCGCAGCGACCGCTGGCTGACCGCGCGCACCCTTGCCGAGCTGCTGGAGGTTTCGGAGCGCACTATCTATCGCGATATTCAGGACATCTCCCTCTCCGGTATCCCGATCATCGCCGAGACCGGCATGGGTTATCGCCTGATTGAGGGGTTCCGCCTGCCGCCGCTGATGTTCGACGTGGAGGAACTGGAGGCGCTGCTATTGGGGGTACGCATGGTCGGGGTGTGGAGCGACCCGCAACTGGCCGAGGCGGCGGAACGGGCGGTGGCCCGCATCGAGGCGGTCTTGCCGGAGCGGCTGATACCGGAGCTGTCGCGCAAGATGATGCTGGTGCCCCCCTTCGGCCCGGAGGCAGCAGTTGGCGATGCGTTGCGACTGCTGCGCCAGGCGGTGCGCAGCCAGGGCAAGGTCAAGTTCCACTACCGACGGGCCGATGGCGATGCCTCGGTGCGTAGCGTCTGGCCGCTGGGCCTCGCCTACTGGGGGCGTAACTGGACCCTGGTCGCCTGGTGCGAGTTGCGTGACGCCTTTCGCCACTTCCGCCTCGATCGGATGCATAGCCTGGTAGAGACCGGCGAGACCTTCCCCCCGACCCCCGGCCGTACCCTGGAGGATTTCCTCGCCGAGGTCGAACGCGGTGGGGATGGGGGTGATGCTGCCCTGCCCACGTAAGATTCTCCCGCCGCGGTTGCGCGTGGGGTAAACCGCGGTTAAGGTACCCCTGCTCGATAAGAGCATAAACACATACTTATTCTCAGGGCAGGGTGAAATTCCCTACCGGCGGTATTTTCGCTTGCAGCGGAAGAGCCCGCGAGCGCCTGTTACGGCAGGGTCAGCAGATCCGGTGAGATGCCGGAGCCGACGGTGACAGTCCGGATGGGAGAGAATAAGGCATACCGCAAGCCCTGCCTGTGGCCGGGTTTCGTTGCGCCTGTTCGCCGGTAGTCAGCCGGCGCGTCCCTTCACGCCCTGATTCTGGACCTAATAAGGAGTAATCCATGAATCAGACCATTAATACCTCTTCGTTGGCCCGTTTTGGCGATCCCCAAACACGGGTTG
>JASFJX010000414.1:0-4367 GCA_050119385.1 Candidatus Thiodiazotropha sp.
TTGATAACGCAGTCTGCTGGCAGGCACGCTTCGGCCTGTCCTTGTACATTCAAACTGTTAGGGAGACAAGTATCTTGACACCTACCGAGACGGCCCTTGCTCTGCGTTGTGACTCTTGACAAGGGGGCAACCATTGCCTGCGAGTCACGCCTTGATCAAGGGCCTTCTTGTCGCCCTGAACCTACCTATTAAGGTGCCGGGTTAATAACGTTGCATAATCTACAAACCAGCGCCTACAAAGGAATCGCTGTCGCTAGTCAGCTGCGGCTGATCGTTAGCATTATATTTACGTTTTAAAAAGAGTTATTCAATGATTAAAGCCGTAATTTTAAAATATACCCTGATTGAATATGGTTAAATTGAGAGATACTTTAGTAATACCCTACCGCTAAACCTATGGCGCGTAAAAAAACTGAAAGAACCAATAGATAAACTGTTTGATCTTGTGGAAGGTGAAGTTGCGAGGCCTCCCGGCACACCAAGAAAACCGGATATCACGATTGAGGGAGATTGGGTGAAAGTAAGAAATCTACCGAGAGGAATAAGCACTTACGACAAGCCAAACACGTTTAAAGGGAAGTGGGAATATTTCAAAATACCCGCAGGCACAGTATCACCTGATTGTCTTGTTATTGTAAAAGATAATTATAATAAAGCCTTCGGTGCAACACACGACACAATAGCACCAGAAAGAGACATGCCGCTTCTCATATTTAGGTAGCAATTAATGAAACTACTAGACCTTGTCGAAAAAAAACATGCAAGTGGAAATTGATGAAACATGGATTTCAACACTTCTTTGTGTTGTAAATGACAGTATTATGTACAATGATTCCTTGCAAAAAAGTAAGACCGTCAAAGATGTAGAGGATATCAAAGAGTGGATGATGTCGATATACTAGTTCAAGGGCTACTTTTCAGAACAAATTGCTCAAGATAAGACTTTTCTCGAGAAATGTAAATAATTTCTTGAGGAATAATGCTAACAATCAACTGCTGATATATATTGCACCGTCCTGCATTCAAACATGAACTGCACCACCTGTGATATAATTGCGTGATTACATGGAGTTAATTATGGGCAGCAATATTCAAATCTGGAATTTTAGCAGCATGTGGTAAATCTCTGTGGCTTTAGCCAATTTCCCTGCGTCAAATAAGCCGCTATCGGCTTTCTTTTGGATAGGGCGGAAGTGTCTTGCAAAGTCAACACCCTCCGGGTCAATATTAAGCCGCTCGCAAAGACCATGCATCACCGTCTCCGGACACTTTCCAAGGTTTTCAAGGGATACTAAATGCAACTGGTTTATTCGCGCCAAAACAACTTTGTACCCGGCTATCCAATAATCCAACCAGTAACCTGCCTCCTCTGGTGAGCCCGCCATTGGATCGAAGGAAGGGAATGAGAAGGGTGTGTGCAATGCGCCAAATTCCAAATGCCCAATATCTTGCATGTAGTGTTCGATGAAGGGATCAGCGGCATGTTGTTTCAAAAAATTCTTGTGCTGTCGCAATAGTGAAGCGGCTTGCTCTGCCGGTTCGCGCAGAGGGACTACTATGTGTGTATCCGGAAACATTTTCGGCAAGAGCTCAAGCCTAGCTATATTATTGTTGTTCTTAGAGATGTAACGGCCAGCACCATTCGTGCGTAGCGCAACGATCTTGCGAAAATGTTGAGTGAAAAACGCTCTCGCATCGGGCATTTCATCTTCTTCATGCCAAAGCTCTATCGACCCTTTATGATATTTCTTGGGCCAGAACGCTCGCCAAATAACCTCTTCGAAAGCCTCCGGACTGTCGTAACCAATCTGAATCCCATCGCCATGGGCACGCTCAGTCATCTCTCCTTGCTTAACAAACATGCTGCTCATACGGGACCACAGTAGTGGCGCCATGACAAAGGGCATATCACGGTAGAGATGGGTGGCTGTACTTGGTATCTCATTCAGGGCGGTAAGAAGGATGGTAGTACCGGCCCTTGGTAGTGAGGTAATAAAGATCGGCGGCTGGTCTTCGATTTTGCCAATCTGCTTGGCAAACAGCCGGTCTTCGATGTCAGCTGCCGTCAGTTGAATACCCGGCCCTGAAAAAGCCACTTTGTGGGTGATCTGGTCGAGACTGGAATAGGCAGATTGTGGCAAATCATTCTTGTGTGACTGAGCAAAGAACCAGCCTATACCACCGAGCACGATAGTTGTGCCTAAAATGTAGTCCCAGCGCAACATGAGGCTTGTGACCGTCTCGACTGGAACAAAACCCAGGTAATCGATCAAGTAGATTGGAGCGACAGCCGCCACAAGACATGCAGTGACACGCCATAAGATCCTAAAACCGGCTTTTAAGAGAGATAAGCCTGCGGATTGGACTGCACGCTCTTTCTCCTCTTCGGATAGACTGTTGTCCAGCATTGCATAAACACCCTGTCGTGTTCTGGCAATAGCTTCTTGCGAGACCAGCACAACATTCAGGTAAACAAAAGCAACGATGAATCCCGTGATTGCCAGCAAAGAAACCAAAAAAGCTAGCATCAACTCTACCCGCCTCGGTTTGAGTCTTAATCTACTTTGCTTTGAGTGCTCACGTTCTTACTACGACGCAGAAGACGTTTGACCGGGTACCAGATAAAGCCAACGATTAAAAGAATCAAAGCACCCAAAAGCGCAATTGCTGTCCCAATCGCACCGAGCCCAGCACCTGGCCCAATATAAGCATGCCCTAAAGCTGGAAACAAAAGGACGGATATCACCAAAACTCGAAATATGATCAGTAACATTATATTTACTCCCTGCAAAGTCGTACTATTAGTGTAGGCCTAACAATCCCAGTCCGAAACAGTGAAGTATTCACTATCGTACCGAATGGTATTTTCAATCAAAGTGGAGTGTGTTTCATCATATGGCTCGATGTATTCCCAGACTGTGTTCCCTTGTTGATCTATCTCAAATACTCGCCCTGCTCTTGACTCTGTAATCAACCGATTACCATTCGCTAGTTTTTGTTGTACCCCCATGATATCTGTATAAAAAACTTTTTCATTGTTTAACGGATATATTATCTGAACATCGTTCGTGTATGGATCAAAGGCCATTATATTGCTTCCACCGGTATGAAAGCGCTCAGCTTTTACAGGGAGATTATTATTGAACACCTCAATGATACCCTGTGCTGTAATATCAGGATCATGCTGACGTATCCATGGTCCAACATGATGCCATTTGATTTGACCTGTACGCCGATCAAGAATGGCAAGCATATTCATCTGCCGTATCGAGATGAGAAGATCACCTTCCTTCACCCCTACGATTTTTTTGGCCAGAGCAGATGTTACAATTTCGATATCATTTACATGAGTTGGATCCATCGAATTGATAATTAAAGCATCATATAATTCCGCATCCATTCCCGCTTCGAGCAGCGCCTGCAATACTGAAAACTCTCTTTCGATCTTTCCATTGTAAGAGATTTTTAGTATACGGTCTTCATACCTCCCATACGATTCTAACAGTTTCTCTCTACTCACCCTGTCAAGTATTAACTCTTCTGAAACAAGTGACACATCGCCTTTGGCCGGTATCCAAAGAGAACCGTCAGGGTCAGAGGTGATGGAATGATGAGTCATCCTGTCGATTGTCCACTGCACCTCACCACATTTGCTTAGTTTTGCTGCACCCTTTTCTGAGACATTGAAGACAACGGAGCCGTCTTGGAACGCCAGCATCCCTTGGGTATGATAGTGGAAGTGATCTACAGGAATATTCTTCTCGGGTATGATGTGCTTTGGATTAGGCCAAAGCTGAAAAAAGTCTACACTCCAACGGTGAACCACGTTACCAGACATATCAATCAGACGCAGCTCAATTCCCTCAGGGAATAAACCTTGCATGAGAGTGAAACCCGGTTGAGCTTGCGTTTCTATATATCTCACCACACCTGCTCCAGCGTGTTGGCTCTCCAGCAATAGCACCGGCCGGCATTGCAATTGCTGTTCAATAAGCGCTAGAACTGCTTTGTAACCATCTTTAAAAAAGAGGTAGGGTTGCCACGATTTAGCACAAAACACCCCTCCCAGAAGAAATATTACAAATATAGAACTCACCCAGAACAACACCTTTGAAAAGTCAATATCCCTTAACTTACCCATAATGGGATAACTCCTTGAAAATTATGATATGCGGCCCTAACCTAGAACAATTGATAAATATCAATTCCATCACCTTGTGCAATATTAGAAGACCATTTCCCATTACATTAGTGACGACCTATAACCATACAGGAAAGATAGGTCAGAATATTTCTGAGGTATAGTTTTTGAACACCTAGGTTCCACAGACTGTAACCGAATAAGGCTCTTCAGGAAAATATGTGGG
>JASFJX010000415.1:0-4363 GCA_050119385.1 Candidatus Thiodiazotropha sp.
TCAGAATAGAGGATATCTATCGATGAATTATCCCTCAATGCATCATAGACCCGTTGCACGGCGTCTACAGCCAATCGATCATCATGATCAAGAAAACCTATATAGTTACCGCTTGATTCAGCAATCCCCAGGTTACTGGCCGCTGAGATGCCATGGTTTTTACTATCATTCAATATCACATGGATACGAGGATCATCACACAAGCGTGAATTAAGGACCGATATGGTGTCCTTAGCTGTGCTACCGTCATCTACCAATATCAACTGCCAGTAGGGACATGTCTGATAGCGCACAGATAATATACACTCCTGAAGAAAGTCCGCTTTTGTGTTATATACCGGAGTGACAATTGAAAGCGTTATACTTGGATCGAATGGCTTGTTGTGTCTGCGCATCTCGCTCCACCGGCAAACTGTGTTTATGGAATATGCATCTATCCACTTCTGATAGTCTCGCCATTCACACCGGTTCCAACGCTCCAATATCTCTTTCTTCGGCCTCACAGGCGGATACATTCTAAGCATCCACCAGTTTCCGGTATGTTTTATAATTCCACTAAACAGGTAATAAAAAAGAAGACGTATTATCTTTTCCACGATACAGATCTGGTACTGCGCTTATGATTTACGCCACAATGTAAGGATCGTTTTTAATAATTCATAAATATCAGAAATTTCCGCTCTTTTCCTTACGCTGATCCCTTCATAATTGACAAAGAGAATATCCTTGGATATCCATGACAAAGGTATAATTGCCTGGTAGTCTGATTGGACCACCAAGTCATATCGATTTCGCATTTTGTAGTATGCCCACAATCGCCTTATTTTGGATTTTGGTAAAAAAATGCTATTACACTTGGGTAACTGCCTTGGTTGATCTGATGTACTATTTGTAGGATCCGGAATAAAATCTATCTGCATGTCGTCCCTTTCCTGTAATGCCTTTACAAAAAGATGCTGCATATTTCCTGCCTGCAGATTGACCGTCCAAGGCATGAGAATCCTTTTAAACTTATCGTTAAACAATATTTCCAGGGTATCATCTGGTTGCATGTATCCTGAATCCAAGGCTATGTCCTTTTTCCCCATTATTCGCCTGTCATAATCATTAATTGCATCGATATGTAAAGCTGATATATCTGGTTTGCCTATCAAGGCATAATATAGCGACTTTTTTAAAGTCCATTTTTTAGAGCAGGCTATTGATCCTGGATTGCCGTACTTCTCAAGCAAATAGAGAATATTGCGATTGTCATAGTACAATATCCAGGACGGCACTTTAGTAACTGCTGACATGTGCCAAATAACAGATCTTGCAGATACTACAATTCGATACCCTGCACCTGCTATCTTTTGACACCAACCCACATCATCGAAGTGAATGAAATAATCATCCCAGAGGCCAGCCTCTTGAGCAACACCGGCACGGACCAACAAGGACGCCGCGGCAACATAATCCACATCCATCCAGCTTTGACAATCACTAATAATACGACTTAAATCCAACTCCTCCACTAAAAGGTCTTCAACACTCTTTCCTTGTAATGACGGAACGCTTTGATTATGTCTATTGAATAATAATTGGCCGTTTCCCCGCTCAAGAAACGCCCCCATCTCATTTATTTTGTAAGGCTTATCAAGCTGCATCATTGTTGAGCCCGCAACAGCCACATCAGATTGAGCCTCGAGCAGATTCACTAGTTCACTCAGTGCATTTTTGTGGACCCTTACGTCATTATCCAACAACCACAGGTAATCATAACCCTGTTGCTCAAATGCCCAGGCAAGTCCTGTGTTGAATCCGCCAGTACCACCAATATTCTCTTCATTGCAGATCAGATGAACATCCTGGAATTTTGACTTTATCAATTCCACTGTATTGTCTGTACTTGCATTATCAACAACCAAAATATCGATAGCGTCCCGCGGATATCTCACTAGTGAAATTGAATTCAGTAAATCGATAACATACTGCTGCTTATTCCAGGTAACAATAATTATAAGTACGCGAATCTGCTCGTTATTTGCCATACTTTCAGTTCATTCTGAATAAATAATGAAAAATACTGTTCTGACGCCAAAAAGCCTCACTCTCCTTTAGAACATCCGCGCATGCTTTCTGCTTACCTGGACGCTGCTTAAAGGCATCCTTGACAGCTCTGTAATAATTGATCAACTGGCGAAACTGAATAGCCCGCACCAATCCAATCACTAATCGCGATGCTATCATATAGCTGGCTTGAGGCTGAGGGTAATAACGCTGAATCAACCATATAGTATTACGTGTTGGGTAATACACTCTACGCCATCCAGGACGCCGGCTTGGTATACCTCTGTGAGTGACAACACAATCTGGAGCATAAAATATCTGGTAACCTTTCTGGCGTACTTTGAACGCAATATCGACCTCATTCTGATAGAGAAAAAAACTATCAGGATACCAGTTAATAGACCTGAATAAGTCTGAACGTATTATAAATCCGCAACCAACGAAAAACGGCGACGGCCCAAAGCTGGCGGTTTGCGGCAAGTGCCAGCTCGATTGCGCAGTTCCATCGGGCGATTCTATATGACAGGCAATAATACCTATTTCATTATGTTCATCCAGAACCATCATCATCTTCTCCACAGAATCCATATTCTGTGGACAGGAATCATCATCCAGCACCAGGTAATATTGACCGGTTGCCTCTTGAAAGCCTTTGTTATAGCCGGCAATACCGGTATTCTCTTCAAGCAAAATTGCTTTTGCCACTGTCTGATTTTTTAGATATTCCGCAGTACCATCACTGGAACCATTATCGACAGCAATGATTTCAATCTCTTGTTTATTTGCGCAAATTTGCGACAGACGTTCTATCGTCTGTTTGGTTTCAGCCAGTTTATTATAATTCAGAAACACAATGCTAAGCCGTTTGGCAAATATCTGTTTGACCATCTCAAGTAGCAAATTTTTCTTGGTAGACTTCAAGAGCGCGCGCTACGATATCATCCATATCATAATAGCGATATTCTGCCAGGCGCCCTACCAATATCAGGTTATTGGTTTTTTGAGATAACTCGAAATATTGTTTGTACCGCCGTGTGTTATCTTCATTTAAAATGGGGTAATAGGGTGTATTTTTCCCCACTTCTGTTCGATCGTAGTCCTGAGGATATTCTCGAACAATAGTCGTACCTTGGATTTCTTGTCCAGACATGCGCTTGAACTCGGTAATGCGAGTAAAATCGTAGTTATCCGGATAGTTCTCTGTGGTTGCTTGTTGATAAAAATCCTGCTTAAGGTGTTCAAAATCAAATTGAAGCGACCTATAAGGCAACTCCCCGAATCTCCAATCAAACAGTTCGTCGATCATCCCGGTATAAATAAAGTCTCCAAAAAACGGCTGACCGAAGAGTTTGAGATTCCCGCTATCACAATCAAATGACAACACATCCCTATAATCTGTGTTCAACATTATCTTTATGTTTTCATGCGCTAACATGTTCGTGAATAGGTGTGTATAACCTCGCTTAGGAATAGCCTGATATTTGTCTTGAAAATATCGATTGTCCCGGGATATAAAAACGGGAACACGCGCAGTAACTTCGGGTGATATCTCTTCCGGTGAACACCCCCATTGTTTAGAGGTATAATTGGCGAATACTTTTTTGTAGATAAAATCCGCCAAATATTTCAACTCATCATCTTCCTCCTTGATCAAGTCAAGAATAGGTATTTTGACATCAAATCCGTATTTATTGATGAGTTTTTTCTCCAGTGAGGATGCCAAAGAGCGTGGGAACACCATGTTGAGCGAGTTTAAATTGAACGGAATAGGGATTTTTTGTCCATCCACTTGAGCAAGAACTTGATGCTGATAATTGATCCATGTTGTGAACTGACCAAGATAATTAAAGACCTCCTTGTTATCGGTATGGAACAGATGCGGTCCATATTTATGAATAAGCACACCATGCTCATCGAAGCAGTCGTAGCAGTTACCTGCAACTGTATTACGCTTCTCAAGAATAAGTATATTTTTATTTTTTTGGGATGCCAATCGCTCAGCTAGTACTGATCCCGCGAAACCGGAACCGACAATTATCGTATCAAACATAGAAACAGGCTCAAGTTGTGCATTTAATATACCTGTAGTGTTGTCTATGGGTAGAATTTGTCCGCCACCAGAAATTCTGCTTTTGTGCAGATTATTTCGATACACACAGATTCAAATAACATGTTGAGTCAAGACCTTGGCTTTGAGTAACTGTTATTGTGAAATAAGTGACAATTGAATCGATCTAATGAATTCTGAAGGGCAAATTAAATAAACTGGTTATAGAAAAAAAGATTACCCAGCACTAATACCTAACAACCGCTC
>JASFJX010000416.1:0-4348 GCA_050119385.1 Candidatus Thiodiazotropha sp.
CTCCGATTCAGACTCCGATTCAGACTCCGATTCAGACTCCGATTCAGACTCCGATTCAGACTCCGATTCAGACTCCGATTCAGACTCCGATTCAGACTCTGATTCAGACTCCGGTTCAGACTCTGATTCAGACTCTGATTCGGCCTCCGATTCAGATTCTGATTCGGACTCTGATTCGGACCCCGATTCAGATTCAGATAATGATACAGGAACCGACACGGGTGATGATCCTGTGAACAATACGGGAGTGACAAGCCTCAAATCCTTGGCGGATTTCCCGATTGGGATGGCGATTAATGCGGGTAATGAAAACAACAGCTTTCTCGACAGTAGTACAAGTGCACAACAACAGTCGGTTGTGTTGCCTCACTTCGATCAGCTGACGGCGGGAAATATCATGAAGATGAGTTACCTGCATCCGTCTGAAGATACGTTTACCTTTAGCGAGGCCGATGAGTTAGTATCATTTGCCCAATCCAAGGGTATGGGAATTCATGGTCATACCTTGATCTGGCATTCAGATTATCAAGTGCCGGATTTCATGAGCAACTACGATGGTGATTTCGCTGCCATGATGAAAGAGCATGTGCAGACTATCGTTTCCCACTACGCCGGCAAGGTCGCGAGTTGGGATGTGGTGAATGAAGCGCTTTCGGATGATGGAGGGAACGACGGGTTTAGAAACACTCTGTTCTACCAAAAGATGGGTTCGGACTATATCGACCAGGCATTTATTAATGCGCGCGCTGCGGATCCTGACGTAGACCTGTTCTATAACGACTACAGCATCGAGAATGGCGGTACAAAAACCGATAATATGCTTTCATTGATCGATGGAATGATGGCTCGCGGTGTACCCATAACGGGTGTTGGATTTCAAATGCATGCTCTACTTGATTGGCCTGATGTCAGTGCCATTGAACAGTCCATGAGGAGTGTTGCGGAGCGTGGTCTGAAAGTCAAAATAACGGAATTGGATGTGCGGGTAAACGATCCTTTCAACTCATCGGCGAGTGTCTACGATAGCTTTACAGATGAGATCGCCTCCAAGCAGAAGCAGCGCTATTACGAGATTGTTGCCGCTTACCTGAGGGCGGTACCTGCCTCTTTACGCGCAGGCATTACCGTGTGGGGTGTTTGGGATGCAGATAGTTGGTTGAATTCGAGTAATCCTGCCTGGCCCCTATTGTTTGATGATAACTTTGAGGCAAAACCCGCGCTACAGGGATTTGCCGATGGTTTGACTTCACAATAACAGATTGAATAGAAACGCAAAGTTTGGGGTTTCAAACCTGGACTACTCTGTGCGGCTCTCGATATTGGTATAACCATTATCGAGAGCCAGGCCTTGTTCAAGGGTATTCTTGAAGCCCTGAACACAACCTGATTGTGGTTTCCCGGATGAATGGTCAGTATGCAGGTACATGGATTTGTGATAGATGTTCAAAAAAGACCTGTTTTGACTGCGTAACATTTACTTCATTAGGATGAAATGCTCTCGATCAGGATATTTGGTATTTGCCCTAAAGAGTATTTCATCTATAGGCGATATATGCGCTTACTCATGGTCGGCGTGAGGAGCATCAGGGAAGGGTTTACTCCTCTCCCCTGAGATTAGCGCCATGGCTTGACTGTTTTGTTAATGACAAGAAGTCAAATGGGAATTCAATTTATTCAAAGCTGGTAACGTTTGTAAATAGTATGCCAATCGTCGATTTGCTATCGAACTATACCTTTCAGTCGATCGTAAGTGATAGTGTTATGATCGGTGTGGCATTAGATACATAGCTATAGCTTATGTTCAAGGTAAGCGTATAACAGTTTTCATATCTACCTAGTAGGACACCGATATGTTCAATCCGAAGCGTGCATTCATTGCCGGAAGCCTTCTAACCATTATTTCACTAGCTGGTCTACCCGTTTGCGCCCAGGCGGATAACTGCACCGAGGCCCAAATTGCAAATGGGAACTGTGTCGGATCGGAATCGACGCCGATAGCGACCGCGGAGGCTTCTACGGAAGTGAATACGAAAATGACTGCGCAAAAGACTGCGAAGTCATTTGTCTTTGACTGGAACAGTTGGTGGGAAAGCTTCTGGGACTTCATGAATCAGTTCCTGGAAATGTATGAGCCGACCCCAGTACCGAATCCAGTACCGACCCCGGTACCGACTCTTGCGCCAACGGTTGAACCGACAGCAACGCCGACTTCGGTACCAACAGCAACGCCGACTTCGGTACCAACAGCGACGCCGACTTCGGAACCAACAGCGACGCCGACACCCACACTGGTGCCGACTAAGGAACCGACACCGACCGCGACGCCGACTGAAGCGCCGACACCGACGACGACGCCGACTGAAGCACCGACGCCGACACCGACAGAAGCGCCGACGCCGACACCGACAGAAGCGCCGACACCGACACCGACAGAAGCGCCGACGCCGACACCGACGACTACGCCGACAGAGACACCGATAACAGTAGATGATGAATGGAATATCGATACCGGTCACAACGACGCTGATTTGGTTGAGAATTACAGCTTCGAGACAATTGAGATTGATCTGGATACACTCACGGTGACCACGAGTTCATCTGTGTTGTCCGTTTCTGACGGCACTAGTGGTGCAACCGAGGTGTTGCTCAATGGTGAGACTGTGATAACAATATCTGAGGATAACTATGGAGTCACAATCGATTCTACTGCGCCGGCAGAGACACTGATTGAGTATGCACTTTATGGTGGATACTCCCAGACGGTCACGCTCTACAGTAAGAAGGATTTCAAGCTTTCCTTGAACAGTGTCACTATTGAAAGTAACGATGGTCCCGCAATCAACATCCAGTCAAATGATCGAGCCTTCGTTGAGTTGACGGCGGGGTCGGTCAATACCTTGAGTGACGGTACTACATGGAGCGATCGCCTGCTTCCCGATGGAGAGGAGATGGATCTCAAGGGTACGGTGTTCAGTGAAGGCGGTTTGATTATCAGTGGTAGCGGAGGCCTCAATGTTACCGCTAATACAAAACATGCCATTGCCAGTGATGATCATGCGCGCCTGAGAGAAGGCGATGTGGTGCTGACTGTCAACGAGAAAACTGGCATTCGCGTCAACGATGCCTTCGTGATGGATGGCGGAGATCTTGAGATTTCAGCCAGTAGCGGTAAAGGCATTATGGCAGAGGGTAGGGAGGACGATACAACCCCACTATGTTTCGTCACCATTAATGACGGTAATCTTGATATTACCAGCAGCGGTAAGGCGATTGCTGCCGCCTGGGAATCTGAGGATGGAGATACGAGCACCACAGCGGACGATCCGGATCCCAGGATAACCATCAATGGAGGGGCAATAAACATTAAAACCAGCGGAGAAGGACTCGAATCAAAATCTGATATTTTGATCAACGCCGGTGAGTTACTGATTGATGCTGCGGATGATGGCATTAACGGGCTCGGCAGTATTGAAATCAATGGTGGATATATTGCTATCACCAGCAGCACTAACGATGCCGTTGACGCAAATGGCCCGATGACCATAAATGGTGGCGTGATTGTTGCTCACGGTGCGGGTGTTCCGGAAGGAGGTCTGGACAACGACCAGAGTACATTCGCGGTCACAGGCGGCATATTTGTTGCCTTTGGCGGGCGTAACAGTACGCCGACAACGTCGGCGACAACTCAGAATTCGGTCGCATTGGGCAGTATCAGTAGCGGACTCCTAACTGTAAAAGACAACTCCGGGAATATCGCGATTGCCTATGAGATGCCGGAAAGCGGATCAGTACTCGTCACTAGCCCCGATTTTCAAACAGGGACAACCTACTCCATCTATAATGGCGGGCAGATCGGTAGCTACAGTGAAAACTTCAACGGACTCTACCTCGACCCGGAATCACACTCAAATGGCAGCGAGGGCGAGAGTTTCACGATTAGCTCAACCGTAACCAACTTGGGTAATGACAGCGACTTCAATCCAGGCCCTCCTGGTCGGTCACGGTAACCTGTTCTTTTCAAGGCATTCACTCCCCTCTCCCACTTGCCGGAGAGGGGGGCTCTTGCTCTTCTTATTCTTGGTTTTTCCCAAAATCAACGGTCAGTATTCTGCTATAGAGTTTGTGATAGATATTCAAACACGAGATATTTAAACTGCGTAATATTTACTTAAGCAGTAGGAATTTATTCTCGATCAGGATATTTGAATCAGTTCTAAACAGTACTTCATCCATATGCGATAAACGAGATCTATCATCCCGGTTAAAGAACCTGGGCGGATTCTCAGCCTTATCACGCAATTATTGATCAGCTAACGAACTACAGCTTTCAGTTGATCGTAAACGAATT
>JASFJX010000417.1:0-4346 GCA_050119385.1 Candidatus Thiodiazotropha sp.
CCAATGCCTCTCCCGGTAACGTATCTTCGAGTACGGCAAGCATCTCATGCTGAAGCAGATAGAATATCTCATCCCTCACCTCCAGCCAGCCCGCTTCAACCCAGCGCTCACCCAGGGCTAACAGCACACGACGTAATGGATCCATCATAGCGATCATCGCACTGCGTGCCGCTTCACGTTCGTTACTTCCCCGTTTGGCTGACCGTACCATGAAATCCAGCAGCGGGCGTTTCCACCATGGCAACGCCTGCTTCACCCGACGTCGCGCTTGGTTTCGAGCTTCCCGCTGAGCACGCTCCTGGGCTTGCAAATCGGTTTCAGCCAGGGCCAATAGACTGTCCAGGAGATAGTCGGGTTGCTCATGCCAGCGCGGGTTGCGTGTGTAGGTTTCGTAAACGCCGCGATGTCCATAGCGCTCGAGAAAGGCTGTAAAGGCCTGACGAAAGGGATTGGTTTCGGGTAGCTTGCGCCAATCCCCTTCATCATGTACACGTCGTTTCAGCCACTGTCGGGTTAATGGATCAGCAACGGCCTGTTTTGCGATGGCGGCCAGTTCGAGCCCCAGCTGTGCCGTCACGCTGGGTGGTCCACCTGCCATCAGCGCTGCCGCCAGGGCATGCCCTTCTCCCGAAAGCCGGGCATCGATTGCATCCACCAGGAAACTGAGCGAACCGCTGGCAGCACCCTGGAGGAAATGGAGGTCATGTGCAGCACGACCGTAGCGGGAGAACAGTCGTAGTGTATTGGCAAAATCCGCGTTGCACAAAGGTAGCGGCTGCTGTTTCCAGCGCGCCACAATCGCTATAACATCATTAACGGCATTACGACCTGCCCGAAGTCTGGCAGGTGACTTGATGAGATAGCGCAATAGGTTAAAACTCTGGGCTAATCGCTGTCGTATTGCTGTCGAAACTATTATTGTTGGTTGATGGCCGCCGAACAGACGATTCATTGCCTCAGGCATAACACCGACTGAGGCATACCCCTCCCACTGCAACAGGGAAAGATTGATGTAGAGCCGTCCGTGATAAAGCCCTGCCCGTTGCACACCCGGCTGCAGCTTAAGTCCAGCCAACTGAAAGCCCTCTTTGAGAATTGCGTTGACCAAGCGGCGCGAAGCACTCCAGTCGAAGGGTGACAGAGGGTCGGGGACCACATCGCGGGTATTTCCCCGGGACCAGATATCTGGCTGCGATGCCAGTTCGGGATAGGTGCAACGGTTGGCGGCAGTGATCGGCCGGGCCTGCAGAAGCCAGAACCGCTTCCCGTCCCAGGCCCACTCCAGATCGAAGTCGGGTTTTGTGTAGTCAAGGGCAAAGGCTGCCAAACGCAGTTGCTCACCAAGTTGCAACGACTCAGCCTCACTCAACACCGGGGTATTGTCAGTTGGCAAATGATGCGTTTCGGTTCCTCCACCCGGCTTGGCATCCACCCGCACAGATTTCTCGCCTGGGCTTACTTGCAGCACTTTCAAACTGTCATCCAGCAGATCCTCGGCTAGGATGATCTCGTCCCCTGTTGTACGACCGCTCACCAGACTCTCGCCTAGACCGTGGCAGGCGTGGATGACCATACGGTCGTCACGGCCACTGCGCGGATCGCGGGTAAAACCGATGCCGCTGACCTTGGCCGGTATCAGCGGCATGATCAGTACCGCCATGTCGGCATCCTCGTGGCTAAGACCAATGCGTTCCCGATAAGCTACCGCGGCTGGTGTCCAGAGTGAAAGCCAGACATTGCGGACCGCCTGTTCCATGGCCTCCTCTCCCCGGACGTTGAGGCAGGAGGTGTGAATACCGGCAAAGGAGGCTGTAGTGGAGTCTTCTTGGGGTGCTGATGAACGTACCGCCATTGAGTCACCGGATATGGCTTCAAGCGCAATACCAGTCGGAATCTCTGCCAATTTGCAGGTCACTGCAACCAGGGCTTCGGCTCTCGCTTCTTGAGCTGATTGCGCAGCCGTCAATAATTCCCTTTCAAGCTTGGAATCCTCTAGCCACCGCCGGTAGGCATCTACGGTGATCACCTGTCCTGCGGGGACCATCAGCCCATAGCGGGCCAGGCGCGCTAGGTTCCACGCCTTGCCTCCGACCTTATGAGGTCCAGCTTGCAGTATCAGCTTCCAGCTCTGCAAAATCATGAATTCAGCCCCTGCAGATATAAATCGAGCATGATATGGAACTCATCACGAAGATCAATTTCCGAGCTATTGAGCCAGCGCATCAATGAGGCAAGGTAGAGAAATTCCAGGTAGTGAACACTGGTGGTGACATCAAAATCCCGACGAAACTCACCGCTCTTCTGGCCTTCACTGATAAAACCGGAAAAGACCTGCTCAATTCCACTGCGATTCGGTGACACGAGATCGTAAGGTACACCGGCTTCGCTCATGCGCAGGTTCAGGTAGGGACCGATGTACTGACGATGCTGCATCGACCAGTCTGCTATCAGATTGAGAAAAGTGAGTAACCGTTCCCTAGCGGTAGGTAAGACTGACAGTTGCGTAAGTAACTCGGGCATCGTCTCTGCCATCTCGCGGTGGAAGCGGTGACGCAGCAGAGCCTCCTTTACCGGGAAGTATTTATAGAGCGTCCCTTTGGCAACATCCGCCGCCTCAGCAATCGCCTCCATGGTTACCGTTTCGTACCCTTGGGTCTGGAACAGCCCCCAGGCGGTATCCGCCAGATGATCCGCAGTCTGTTGCCGCTTGCGCTCACGGCGGCCTGTGCCATTCATCGCGCACCCTTAATGGTTAAGGGATAGGTACGGTGGATTGACTGAATAATGGCAACGCTAAGCTTCTTTGTACTCAATATCTACAGCCTATAAATATATACGATGTGTATTAATATACGCCGTACACTTTTTAACTGTCAAGCCGAGCTTGCCATTCAATACCTTAAGTTGACTTATGAGCCGTGCTAAAGAGGAATCACCTTAATATATTCATCAATCGCTTCCCGATTGCTACCGATGACAATCCGAAGATGGCCCAGGGATGAGATCTCCAACTGCCCCCGAACCTCCACATATTCTCCCCGCTCAGCCTGACCCAAATAGGTGGCGGTATAGCTGACAGCCTCCTTGATACAGTGATGATCCAAGATATAACGGGCGGGATAGTCAAAGCTATATTTGGCGTCGTCCAAGGGCTGCAGCAGGCGTTTTAGCACCAGGGATTTTATGATCCCCCTGGCCTTGTGGAACGCTTCACGCCGGTAGAACACCAGATCGATATCGGATCCCTTGTTCTGAGCCCCGATCAGCAGGGATCCGGTGATACCTAGCTCTGCTAGATCAAGCCCCTGCTCATCGAACAGGCCTGCCAGGCGTTGCAACTTCGCTTCGATCTCGTCGCAAGGCGCTCTAAGAAGTATCTCCCGTAATCGCATTCGCGGTTGGTGGTGAATCGTCACCAGGGTGTGGTGAACGCCATGCAATGTCACATCCCTTGCCTTGGAGTGGTGGACATAGTGAGGGTAATGTTTTTTCAGCAGTTCATCGGCATCCCGGGAGGAGAGTTTCCGATAGCCTCCGGAGGTTCGCTGATAGCGCAGAAACGAGAGTACTCGTTGATCTTCCAGGTCGGCCGTTACCACGGCAAAGATCAGCCCCTCAGCGGTCTCGATGAAATCCTTGGGTTGATACCGATTCAATAGGCCTATCCCGCATCTCGCTTCGAGGCCTGATCTGCAGCCTCGGCCTCGCTCCACTGCCGACGGTAATCATCATAGTCGTATGCCTTCATCAGCATCGTATCACCGCTCTCATCGAGCAGATAGATGGAGGGCAGATTGTGTCCGTTGAAACGGGAGGCCTTTATCAGACTGTAAGCACCGACCTTTTCAAACACCACACGATCGTTGATTACGAGGGGGCGAGAAAATCGGTATTCACCAAAGAGATCCCCACTGAGGCAGCTGGAACCCGCCAAGGTCACTCTATAGGCACCTTGCGGCTGATCATTGAGCAGTCGCGGACTGCGCTGATATTCGAAGACCTCCGGCAGATGATTGACTGAGGTGTCGAGTACAGCGATCTGTTTACCTTCGCTTTCAAAGGTGTCGATGACACTCGCCACCAGCAGACCCGCGTCGTCAACAACCGACTTACCCGGTTCCAGATGGACCCGGGCACCCCAGCTTGCTTGGATACGCTCAATGACGGAATACAGGATCTCCAGATCATCAGATACCTGGAACAGGTAGCCACCTCCCAGGTTCACCCATTTTAGCTGCTTGACCATCTGCGCCAGATTGGCCTCCAGATGCGCCACTGTGGTTTGCAGGGGAGCAAACGAACTGGAGCCAAAATTGGTATGAAGATGGAGACCGGCAAGATCAGCT
>JASFJX010000418.1:0-4338 GCA_050119385.1 Candidatus Thiodiazotropha sp.
AATCTTGACGTTCATACCTGCATGCAGATGTTCACGCAGTCTTTGTTTACGTGCCAGGTATTTTGCTTTTTTTACCTTTGCCTCGATCAGGGGACGCATTGTGTCATCCAGCTCGGTTTCCTTGGCGAAGTGTTGCTGCATATAGTCGGCAATCTCCGCCTCACTGACCTGGGCATCCGTTTTCAGGTAGTGTCTGCGATAGAGTCCCGCGAGCATCCCATTGGCATACTCCTGCAACGCTTGTTTGAAATTCGGATCATTCTGTTTTCCCTTGCTGACGGCATCCAGATAGAGCAAGTTGACGCTGATTGCTCTGTCCAACAGGGTCAGGATCACAGTGCGACGCTCGGGTGTACCCAATGCGGGTGTGGATAGACCCACAACGGCGGTACTATTAAGCTGTGTATTCAGCTGAGGAAAGGTAATGATCCGATCGTCAACCCGAGCCAGGATATTGCTATCGGATTGTATGTTATTAGTAACAGGCTCTCCCCATGCGAAACCGGCCAGAAGACAACCGGCCACCAGTGAAACAGGAATCTTCATTTTGCCTCCGACTACTCTGTTCCACCCGGCCTCTCTCTGCGCATCGGCGATGGAACAGGTCTGTAGATTTTGATAATTAAATCGGCTCGCGACAGTGAACAAGGCGGGAGGGGAAACAGGATCGCTCCCCTCCCGAATACAACAAGCCCATCGGCCTGCTATCTCTTACCAGCCACAGGTGGAGCCGGTGCGATCCTGAGAGACATCTTCCCAGACACTCTCCGACACTCGCCCTTCGGCGAGGTGCAGCTTCCATTCCCTGCCATCTTCACCATTACAGGCCACCTCCTGCCACTCATCATCATGACAGCCCTGACAGACGGTATTGCGCGGATCGGTGGTTCCGAAGACATCACCCGAGATCAGTATCTCCACCTGGTCCATAGTCTTGCGTGACACCCGTCCCTTCATGGCATGCTCCAGCCACTCACCTTCCGTTGCGCTGACTTCATCGTTCTCGTCTTCGTGACAATTGAGACAGAAGTCGTTGCGGGGATCCTGGTTGTCGGTAAAGGTATGGGCCCAACTGACTGCTGCGTCAAAATCAGAAACGATCGGTGTACCGTCGAAGCGCAGACCATCGCCCCTATCACAGTTGCCACCCTCTTCTCCCGGCGCGCAGACACGAGTGGGTATCTGGGCATCCGCGTTATCGGCCAGGGTCTCATACATATGGCATGAACCGCACTTCAACGGACCATGGCTGTCGTCGCTATTGAGGTAGGCCGCCTGAGCATAGGTGGTGGCATCCACACCATCGACGCCTGGCCCCTGCTCGAGATGGGGCGCCACCGGATAGAGGCCATGGATCGACTCATGACACCCCTGACAGGTGATGTCCCGATGACCGCGGGAGTAGCGCATCAGCCCCGCCTTGCGTGGATAGTTGAAGGGCGAATGGTCATTCCCCGGTTGATGGCCACTCGGCTCCACATAAGGCGCTGTATGACAATCCGCACAATGGGGTTCACCGGCGGCGAGCCAGTGGTCGCGTCCGTCGGTTGCCGCCGAGAAGGGCACGGGAGCCGCCATCGATCCATTCAGGGATTGCTGGGCTGCCGCCACGCAATCCTCAGTGGTACAGAAATCGAGGATATTGACACTGAAGTCGCCGTCACCATCGAAGCTGCCACAAATCTGGAAGTCCGCTTCACCGTTAGCATCACAGTCAGGGCCTGATACCGCAGCACCGGTGGTACATGCGGTCACGTCACCGGCCACCTCGATGGTCGCCAACTTAGCGTCGATCGCCGGGTTGGTGCTACCTTCCAAATAGGCACAGAGCCCGGGATCACGACGCCAAATGGCCATCGTCTCTTCCGAGGTACGAATCGCACCGTCGGCGGGGAATAGATTGGGATCTCGAGGATCGAGCCAGTCCAGGACTTGCTGCGTATTAACGCCCACTGCAGCGGCAATATCATCCAATGAGGCCAGGGCGCGGATATTGCTCGCCCCCGGACCGGGTATGCCGTCTATCAGGCTTTCCATGTTCTCCTGCTTCCAGATCTCCTGGCTCAGCTGGTTGTGGCAGTTGGTACACCAGATACCCCGGTTATCACGATCGCTGCCAGCAAGACCCGCCTGATTACGCGAGACATTATCCCGCAACCATTCACCGATGGCTGTCAAATGTTCAGGCGTTCCGGCACCATCGATATCCTTGAATGGATTGGAGTGCACATCACGGCCAACGAAACAACCACCGGCGCCTAAACGGTTATCCGTATCGGCATAGAAGTTATCGCCTGTATCGGTAATGGGATAGCCTGCCATGTCACCATTGGAACGGTGGGCGGGATGACACCCCTGACAGCCGCCGAAACGACCGAGACTGTCACTGAATGCGATGGGACCACCCTCGCCTACACCACGATGAGTCTGATGAATCGCCTCGGACATGGGCAGAATCACCTTGGAATTACCCTCTTCATCGATAAACGATGCCGATTTGACCTGGGCGATGACATTGTCCGCATGACAACGTTGGCACAGCACGGTGGTGTTACCGATACGGGTGCTTTGTACGAACACGGGTCGGTTGTTTTGCGCCGACAAGTCGGCCGCAAGGGCATCGCACTCGGCCGGTGTGCCACAGGCCGGATAGTTGTCCAGGAAATCCGTACCATGACTCTTATCATGCAGACCGAGTATACTGATGGCGGCACTCTTGAGTCGTGGATACCAATCAGAGTCTCCAGGGCCTATGCCGTAATAACTCATCCAGAAATTATACTCCTGTTGAACCTTGGCCCAGACCTCATCCCCGCTTTTATGAGGGGAATTGGTGGTATCCACTTCCGAATGGCAACGTTCGCAGTTGGGGATGTCGATAGGGGCGGTACCGAAGCCTTCCACCGGAACCCCATTCTGCAATACCGGCTCACCCATGCCACCAGGCTGACCGGGATCGTAGTGACGCAACTTTGCCTTCATCGCAACGAAGGGGCGTACCGAGTCCTCGAACATCGCGCCCGGATCGGCAAAGAAGTTGATCGAGTCTTCGAACGGGGTCAGAGGAAGTCCCAAGGCCTCCCAGATGCGGGGTGAGGTCAAGGTGATCGGCAGGTTTTCCAACACCTTCATCTGGGTATAGACAACCGTGCCATGTTCACCGGAGAAGGTCAGCACATTTCCATTTGAATGACCGCCACAGTCGTTGGATTGCACAGGGTTGGTCGCTAGGCCATCCGGATGGGAGACAGGCCCCATCGGGTGGAGGCCCGCGCCGCAATCCACTGGATACTCGATATGCCCTGTCACACCGAGGCGGATCTTATCGCTCTCTGCGGTGGAATAGGCAGGATTGGAGCCCTCCAGATCCTGGAATATATAGAGATGATTCCACACCGCATTCCAATAGTTGTCGGTCGGATCATTGTAATCCCCATCACCCAGTATGGCGCCACTGACACCATTCCAGGTAGGGTTTGCGCCACCGGAGGTCTTCAACGAACCATTCGGATTGACCGCTGCGCTATCGGCCAGGGTATTCCACATCAAGAGTGAATTTCCCTCTGTTGCGCTGATCAGCGTTGAGGTCTGCGGCATCACCCGCGGGCGTGCTTCACGGGGTTGTGCATCGTGCCAATATTCAACGACATACTTCTGAAAATCCCCATTCGCATCGAGATCGGGATCGCGTAAAACAGTCTGGCGTCCCAAGGCATCGAGGCCTTGCGCAGGATCACCCTCCAGGAGGCGCGCAAAGGCCGTCTGACCCTCACCACTCTGTTGTGTCTTTACAACCTGGGCAAGGATTGAGTTATAGGGAGGAAGAACACAGCAATAGGCGAACTCAAAACCGGTACAGTGCATACCCAGTTCATAATTCATCATGATATTGAAGCTGTTCTTGGGACGCATTGCCATGCCTGTCCCATCACCAGTTTCTATATCATCATCCTCTTCTTTTTTGCGATCCTCCTCTTCACTACGGTTCTTTTCTTTTTCGTAGTTGGACTCATCTTCATCATTGCTCGCCCAGGTATTGGCCATGACGATAAGCAACATAAGTAAGAACGGGATAACAAGTGTCACAAAGCAACGAGATCTCATAACCAAACTCCTCCTTTTTAGCCATACGGCTTTAGTTGAGGAACAACAACCTTGGCAGGGTGTTGTGTTCGCTCTTTCTCAGACTGGATACGACAATCCCTGTCCAATTGCTGCCATTGATCGATGTTTGGTTGCTCCAACTACTTGTTTTTTTGACATTATTATCCAACAACACTCTTACAGCATTGGCATTTTTGGGCTGGTTTTCCCAAAATCATAGCAAGACAAGCTTAA
>JASFJX010000419.1:0-4329 GCA_050119385.1 Candidatus Thiodiazotropha sp.
CGCAACTTCCGGCATGAGCCTGAGCGATGTGGCGAGCGCCCTCGCCACCCTGGGCTACAGCGATAGCGCATGGTTCGATGCCCAACGCAGCCACACCGTCTACGATGCGCTGGGCCGGGTGCGCTACAGCATCGATGCCCAGGGCTATGTGCGGGAGCACCAGTACGACCTCAGCGGCAATCGGCTACAAACCATCGAGTACAATCAGGCCATCGCCTATACCCCGGGGAGCGGGGAGAGCGAAGTGGCGGCCCTGCTCGATACCAGCGATAGCGACAACCGCACAACCGCCTATGTCTATGACGGGGCAAACCGGCTGCGTTATGAAATCGACGCCCTGGGTTATGTGGTGGAGCGGCGCTACGACGCGCTAGGCAACCTCACCGATAGCATAGGCTACGCCGAGGCGATCGAAGCGGGAGAGGCGCCCACGCTCGATGAGATAGCGGCCCTGCTGCCGGCCAGCATCGGATCGCAAGATCGTCATGAGCAGTATGCCTATGACCAGGCCAGCCGCCTGATCGGGGTCACCGACGCCGCGGGGGCAGAGGAGGTCTATGGTCTCGATGCGGCGGGCAAGCGTACCAGCCTGACTGATCGCTTGGGCCATATCACCCGCACGGTCTATGACGATGCCGGTCGTCAGCGCTACAGTATCGATGCGCTGGGCGGTGTGAGCGAACGGCGCTATGACGCCGCGGGCCAGTTGATCGAGACGATCCGCTACGAACAGGCGGTCGACACCAGCGCTTGGGAGTTGACGGTATCCGAAGAGACCCTGGTCGAGGTCCTGCAAAGCGATGGGGTTTTGGATAGCCACCACTGGTACGCCTATGATGCGGCGGGCGAACGGGTATACGAAGTCGACGCCCTGGGTTATGTGGTGGAGCGGCGCCTGCGGGGGCAACTGGACGCCGAAGGCGCTCCCGCAACGGCGGCCATCGACCGCAGTTTCTCCGACACCCTGACTTACGCACGGCCCATTGCGACGGACGGCGCGATGGATCTGGCCGGCATCCGCGCAGCCCTGGAGGATGAAGGCTACGGTTCCCACACCTGGTATGAGTACGCCACCGACGGCACAACCCGTCGCCGCAGCTACCTTGACGCCCTGGGTCGGGTAAATCTGCAGATCGATCCTGAAGGGATTGTCACCGAAACTGACTACAACGCCCTGGGTGAGATAGCGCGGACCCGTGTCTATGAGCAAACGGTGGCGCTTTCGCAAGCCACCTCGGAAGCGGCGCTACGGGAGCTGTTAACAACCAACCCGGTCTTCCGCGAGACAGAATACCACTACGACACCCTGGGCCGACTGACCCAGACGATCGTCGATCCGGACGGTCTGGCCATCACACAAGAACATGTTTACAACGCCTTCGGTGAAGTCATCCACAGCCTCGACGCCAACGCCAACAGCACCCGGTTTGTCTATGACGACCTGGGGCAATTGCGTTACACGGTCAACGCCCAAGGTGATGTCAGTGAACGAAGATACGATGCCGCCGGCCGGGTCATCGAGCGCATCGACTACGCTGAAAACAGCCGTCTCGCTAGCGCGGCACTGGGTGATCAGGTCAGCGAGGAAACTATACTGGCATCCCGGGAAGAGAGCAGCGGGGACCGTCATACCTGGTTCACTTATGATCCTGTCGGGCGCGAACACTACCGCATCGATAGTACCGGCGGCGTGGTGGAGCGCCTCTACGACGCCAAAGGCAACCTGATCGAGGAGATCGCCTACGATCAGCGCATCGATGTCGCCACGGAAAAGAGCGACGCGGCACTGGCGAGCGCCTTGCAAAACCTGGGTTACGACGGCGCCACCTGGTCCACTTCCCAGCGTACCCGCACCTTCTATGACGCCTTGGACAGACAGCGTTATCAGCTCAACAGCGAAGGCATCGTTGAAGAATATGCCTACGATGGCCGGGGTAACCGGATCCGGCACATCGCCTATAGCGCCACCGTTGACTACGACCTCGCCACAACCCAAGCGGCGCTGAGCGCTTTGTTGGATACAGACGATGCGGACAACCGGGTGAGCCGGAGCCTCTACAACGCCAACAACCGGGCGCAGTTCCTCATCGACGCGCAAGGCTGGATCACCCAACAGCGGTTTGACAACCGGGGTAATCTGCTGAGCACGACCCTGTTCGCCGATATGAATGTGCGGACATTGGCCTTGACCTCGGACCAATTCACAATCAGCGGCCTGCAACAAGCCATCAACACCTACATCAACCATGACAGCCCACTGGCCATGTGGGGTCTTGATGAAAAGAGCGGCACTGTCCTGACCGATCTGAGCGGCAATGGTCACGACGGGGTCTATTCCGTTGATGTCTCAGGGGGCGGCAGCAGCGAAGTGTTGGCGGGGTACAAGACAGAAGCCCTGAACAATGGGGACGGGGCCATACACTTCCGCGAAGGCCTCTCCGCCCGGATCTCCAGCGCCGGTCTGCAAACCGATCACATCACCCTGGAAACCTGGGTTCATCTACCCGAAGCGCCGGTCAGCGGCACCTGGACCTCGCTCATCAGCATGGAGGAGTCCGGGGGGTGGTCCCTCGGCTTCGATAGCGAAGGAGCGCTGCAATTCCGGGTACACACCAGCGAGGGACTGCAGACCCTCAGCGCGAGCGCGCTGGAAGTCGATCAGACTTACCATGTGAGCGCCTCTTTCGACGGCAGCGAGTTGCGCCTCTATCTGAATGGCGCATTGGCGGCCAGTCAAACACTGGATGTGTCCTCCAGCATCGTCTACGCCAGCAGCGACCCTGAGGCCACGGTCGATCTCCTGCTGGGGGCGGAGCTCAACAGTGCCAATCAAGGTACCCGCTATCAGTCCGCCGTGCTCGACGATGTGGCGATCTACGACCATGCCCTCGAAGCATCGAGCATCGCGCGCCACTACGATTTCGGCGCCAATGCCCGGGTCAGCCACTACGCCTATGACGCCAACAACCGGCTGGTTCGCTCCATCGACAGCGAAGGCCGGGTGTTCGATCAACAATACGATCAAGTGGGTAACCTGACCGACACCCAGTCACTGGCGACCGCCGTGAATTGGGATCCCGCCCTTGCCGCCACCGAGCAGGTAGTGAGCCTGTCCGACGAAGACCGCACGACCCAGTACGTCTACGACGCCGCCGACCGCCAGGTCAGGAGTGTCGATGCCGAGGGCTATGCCGTCGACTATGCCTATGACGCCAATGGCAACCGGCTCAGCAAAACGCTCTATCTCGAGCGCGACAACTTCACCGATTCCACCCTGCAGCAGGTTACCCGTTATGACTACGATTCACTGGACCGACTGATCAGGGAAACCGACCCGCTTGGCATTGCCACCTACTACAGCCTCAACGCATTTGGCGACATGGAGAGCAAAATCGAAGCGGAAGGCACAGCCAATGCACGCACCACCGACTATAGCTACAATCAAGTCGGCCAGTTAACCGGGAGTGTCACCCCGGATGGCGTCGAGACGCTCATGACCCTCGATGCCTTGGGGCGCAAGACCCGGGAACGTCAGGCCGTCGACCTCGACGGTAGTGATGGAAGAGGCGCTGAGCGCAGCATTGACTACGCCTACGACAGCATTGGTCGCCTGTTGACGCAGACCCACGCCGACGATGCAATTACCCGTTATGTCTACGATGCCTTCAGCCAGATCCGTCAGACCATCCTGGCCTATGGCAGCAGCGACGAACAGACGATCAGCAGCGACTACGATCATGTGGGCCGCTTGACCGAGCAGACCCTGGCGGCCGGCACCTCTGATGCGGTGACGCGGCACCTCGAATACGACGCCTTCGGCAACAAAATCAGCGAAACCGAGGGCTATGGCAGCGATGATGCGCGCACCACCCACTACCGTTACGATCGGCGCGATCAGCGCATTGCCGAGACCGATGCCAACGGTATCACCGTGAACTACGCCTACGACGCCTTCGGCAACATCGTCACCCGCAGCATCACCAACCGGGCCGACGGACGGGTCGAGCAAACCGACATGAGCTACGATGCCCGCGACCGGCTGCTCAGCGAGAGCAACGCAGAGGGCGAGCGCATCGAGCGGGTCTACGACGGCGCGGACAACCTGCGTTACGAGACCCAAGCCGCCGGCACGGCCGAGGCGGCGGTCACCGAATACCGCTACGATCTGGGTAATCGCCTGACCGACCAAATCATCGATCCCAGCGGGCTGGCCTTGACCAACTACTACGGCTACGACGACTTCGGTAACCGCACCAGCGAGACCGACCCCCTGGGTCAGGTCACCAGCACCGACTACGACATCATGGACCGGGCGATCCGGGTCACCGA
>JASFJX010000420.1:0-4320 GCA_050119385.1 Candidatus Thiodiazotropha sp.
CCCTCGGATACCAGTCTGCAGTTCTTTTTCATGTGTTCCTATGACACCGATCGTCTGCGTCGCTTCATATTGAGCGACTCTTTCAAGGCGTCTTACGACCTGGATGAGAGGTTTTATGAGACCATGGCGAAAGAGGATCTTGCCCTGATGCAGTTCGGCACCCGGTTGTTGAAGCAGGTGCTGTTCGGTGAAGTGACTATTCCAGTCAAAGAGAATGCCGCCGAAAAACGCATCGAAGAGCGTAAAGAGGTTCTGGAAATGCGAAAAAAGGCAGAAGTGGAGCTGCATAAACAGAAGCAGGAGCAACAGATGAAGGATGCGTTGTCCTGATTTCTAGAATTCAGTCAAAAAAACTGAATATTAATCTCAAAGTAAGGTGGATCCTTGCCCCACCGAACAATCTCTAGGGTGGGGCTCCACCCTGCATTTGAGGCAAGAATTTGCGTTAGTTTTCAGACGGTTTCTCTTTCACCCGGGATAGAGCTGGTCCGTCTTTGCCGCCATGATGAAATCGTTGCGGTGGAGCCCTTTGATCTTGTGTGACCACCAGGTCACGGTGGTCTTTCCCCACTCTGTCAGCAAGGCGGGGTGGTGTCCCTCTTCCTCGGCTATAGCCCCCACCTTGTTGGTGAATGCCAGGCTGTCGACAAAGTTTTTGAAGACGAAGCTCTTCTCCAACTGCATGATCCCGTCTCGTACCTCGATATTCCAGTCAGGAATGGTGCGAATCAGTTCCGCAAGCTCATCATCGCTGACTTTTGGCGCATCAGCGCGACATGCCTCACACTTTTCTTCTATTAATGCGGCCATTGGGCATTTCCTCTCCTCGTAGATGTTAGATATAGTAATATCAGCAGGTGTCTCAACAATTTGTGCGAAACCCCAATCTGGGATTATCATGCAGATAACCGAGATGGCATACACAGAATCTATAGGGGAAAGCTGCACTTCAATGTAGCCTAAAGTGTAAGTGACCAAACGCGCGCTCATCGTCGATGATTCAAGAACCGCTCGACAGATCCTGTCGGGTAAACTCTCACAATATGGCATATCGGTAACTGCTCTGGAGTCAGCTGCAGCGGCAATCGATTATCTTTATGAAAATACGCCTGATGCCATCTTCATGGACTATGAAATGCCTGGTATGGACGGTTTCCAGGCACTCAAGGTCATCAAATCCAATCCCCATACCGCTGTGATACCTGTCATGATGTATACATCGAAAGAAGGTGGTTTGGAAGTGAGCCAAGCAAGGGCGCTCGGTGCTGTCGGGGTATTGCCGAAGCAACTTGAGGTTCAGGACCTGGAGGATGTGCTGAACTCGCTACACTTGATGCCTGATCAGGAATCGTTGGTACACAATTTCGAGGATAGCCAGCTTGACGGAGTGAATGCCGTTGGCAGTTATAATAATAACATCCACTCCATATATGAGCGTAAAACAGCGCCTGTAGAGCCAGTCAGCCTGCCTTTGGATGAATTCCAGGGAAGCATGTTTACAGGGGACGACTCCCTTAAGCGATTTATCCGTAAAGAACAACATCAGAGTGATACCCGTCTTCAGGAGAGGTTGGAGAAGCATTTCGCCGAGACACAGAGTGAGTTGTTCGAGCTGGAGGCGATGCAGGAGGCTTCGAGGGCTCAAGCCAGAAGAGCGCAGCTGCTGGGGATTTTGAGCCTCTTGATCATGTTTGTGGGTTTTACATTGACCTACTTTTTCGTACTGTCACCAGCGCAGTTGAAGGGCCGGAATGGCGCTTATGGCGACAGTGAAGCCTTGCTGGAGCTGGTCAGTGCCCAGAGTGATAAGCTGGAGCTGATGTCTCAGAAATTCGATGAGGTTGCATATGGCAATCTGGCGAATACAGCACCAACAATACCGATCAAGCTGATTGAGTGGGCAGCGAATCAAGGGACTGAGTTTGCGTATGGTGAGATACCCTTCAGTAACCAGCGAGCGCTCTGGCTGTCAGAGCTGGTGGACCAGCTCAAAGAGTCAGGGTTCAGGGGAACTATCGAATTGCGCGCCACCCATGGTAACTACTGCCTGCAGAAAGGAGAGGGTGATGAGTTGATCCTGGCAGCAGGGGATTTGGATATTAACGAGTGTCTCTTTGCGGCGGATCATCAGGGTAGCAGTGACTACATGAACGGCCAATCCGTCGCCTTCGCCAACTATATGAACGTGGAATTGGCAAGGAGCGGCGGTGAGCTGGAAATACTACTCTTCAGCAGTGGATTCGATGATCCGCTGATACCCTACCCGTCGATCTACGAAGTAGAAAGCGTAGCGGAGTGGAATCAGATTGCAGCGCAAAATCAGCGGGTCAGGGTTAGTCTATATAGCAATCCCTAGGGCTGGTTTCTTTTGTCTCCCTATTGAGAATCAATGATATCTCTGTACCACCGCAGCCTCTGACATGAGGGGGCTCTGATTAGTTCACAGCATCCTCAATCGGGGTTTCCTTAAATTTTGGGAAACGGGATTGGCATGGAAAAGTCACAGACCATATTGCTGATCGAAGACGAGGCCTCTATCGCGGATATGGTGCTCTACGCATTGAAGAGCGAGGGTTTCACCGCTGAGTGGCGACGTCTAGGCCGTGAGGGGATAGACTGGCTGCAGAGCCATCCGGATACAGCCCTGTTGATACTCGACATTGGTCTGCCGGATGGTAACGGCTTCGAATTCTGCAAGGCGATTCGTCGTTTCTCCGAGATACCGATTGTCTTTCTTACCGCACGCAACGAGGAGGTGGATCGTATCGTCGGTCTCGAGATCGGCGGTGACGACTATATGGGTAAACCTTTCAGTCCGAGGGAGCTGGCGGCGCGGGTCAAGGCGATTCTCAAACGTAGCAGCAGGGGACTATCGCCAACGGCGCAGGAACAGACAACCTTCGAGGTCGACAGTGCGCGTTGCCGCATTCGTTATCATCAAGTTTGGCTCGACCTTACCCGTTACGAATACGAAGTGCTACGGATTCTGCTTCAGCAGCCGGAACGCATCTACTCCAGGGGGCAGATCATGGACAGGGTGTGGTCCGATCCCGCTGAGAGTCTGGAGCGTGCAGTAGACACCCACATCAAAACATTACGCGCCAAGTTGCGCCAGGTGCGTGAGGAGGAGAATCCCATCAAAACCCATCGCGGCTTGGGCTATAGCGTCAGCGGCAGCGTTTGTGAAACTTAGCGTTCGGATATTTTTTGCCTATTTCCTGCTTCTTGGTTTTGCCATCTGGTTTGTGATGCGCAGCTTTTCTAGCGAACTGGTGCCCGGCATGCGCCAATCACTGGAGGAGGTGTTGGTCGATACGGCCAATCTGCTCGCTGAGCTGATTGTCGACGAGGTGGCCGAAGGGAAGTTGCGGCAGGGCCGTTTTACAAATGCCATGAGCGCCTTCGGTAAAAGGCGACTTGATGCCCGCATCTGGTTTTTTAAAAAGCGCGACCCCAATATGATCGTCTATGTTACTGATGCCCAAGGCATAGTCCTCTATGATTCCAGAGGGAGAGATATAGGCAAAGACTACTCACGTTGGAACGACGTCTATCTGACCCTGCGCGGCGAGTATGGTGCACGCACGACACGTGAGTCCCCTGACGATGAGTTCAGTAGCATCATGTACGTGGCCGCGCCGATCAGGCGGGGTGATAAGACAATCGGCGTTGTCAGTGTGGGTAAACCCAGTGTGACGGTGCAACCCTTCGTGGAGCGGGCCCTGGACAATATCGAGGAGAAGGGAACACTGGTCTTACTGGTCGCCCTGCTATTGGGTCTACTGATTACCTATTGGCTAACCTACTCAATACGCAAGCTCACCCTCTATGCCAGAGAGGTCCAGGACGGTAAGCGTCCGCAAGTGCCGCTTCTTCATGAACAAGAGTTGGCGCAGCTTGCCGCAGCGATGGATGCCATGCGCAGGGAGCTGGAGGGAAAAGACTATGTGGAGAACTATCTGCATAGCCTGACCCACGAGTTGAAGAGCCCCCTTGCGGCGATTCAGGGAACGGCTGAGTTGCTCGACGAAGCTATGCCGCGATCTGACCGGCAGCGCTTCATCGGTAATATACGCACCGAAGCGCAACGTCTGCACCAAGTGGTGGAACAGCTGCTGCAACTGGCCTCCGTGGAGAAGCGCCAGGGACTGACAGACCCGGAACCGGTAGATACCGCGTCGCTGATCGAGGTTCTATGCGAAGAGCGACAATGGCGGGTGCGCCAAATGGGAATTCGTTTCCATTGCGTACTTGCGCAGGAGGTGAAACCGGTCGCTGAACGCTTTCTCTTACAACAGGCCCTGGGCAACCTGATCGATA
>JASFJX010000421.1:0-4319 GCA_050119385.1 Candidatus Thiodiazotropha sp.
TAGGCGTCAAGATACTTTTCGCCTAAATTACTCAACTAAGCTGCTTTATCTTTCTTTGTTATTACGCTTTTCATTTAATATCAAGAGGTTAGGAGCTACAAGAGTGTATGAATACCTATGGCCAAACCGGATGAAATATATCTTTTGTGCTAAATAATTTCTTAACCACTGCAAGCTGACAACTCATACATATTATCCACTGCCCGTTTCTTAATGTCATTCTTTGCCCTGTTCGGCAACCACGCATCATAAAGTTCCGCACTAATTCTGTCGTTTGATATGCTGTCAAATTACGGGCTATTTTTCCAGGATATAGGCTTTATCGGGAGCAGAGAACTCCTATTTTTCACTCGCTTATTGAGTGTAACTTGGTTAGACGTGTTAAGCACGCAGACCTGGAAAATATTTTTGCCAAATCGATGGCTATAACGCAATGCCCCTCTAAATCAGAGTAATAAGCACGCCTTCTTCAGTCCAATCCACCTCCACCTTATGCCCCTCCTTTCCGGTAAGCAATAGCTCTGTTAAGGGTGGTATCACTACACGCTCAATAGCCCTTTGCAAAGGTCTGACACCATATTCCTGACTAAACCCCGCTTTGCATATATACTGAATCAGCGCATCTGTAAATCTCAGTGATATGCCCCGCTGTAATATGCCAGGACGTTTGGCGAGGTTTTGCAATTCTCGAATGGCTATCTGTTCGATAGAGCTTTGATTCAATCCATTGAATGTCAAAACCTGGTCAATGCGATTATAGAACTCCGGCCGGAAATAGCTTTTGATATCGCTAAGAGAGACTTCTACTCCATGTATATCCGTAAAGCCTATCCCTTTACTACGTTTTACGCCTAAATTTGTTGTCATTATGATTATGGTGTTTCGAAAATCTGCTGTTCGCCCAAAACGGTCTGTAAGCAATCCCTCATCCAACATCGATAGGAGATTATCAAAAATGCTGTTATGCGCTTTCTCTATCTCATCCAGCAACACTACTGAAAAGGGTTTATTTCTGACATGTTGAATCAGTTTACCCGGTTGGTCATTATCGTAACCAATCAACCTGCCGATTTGACTTGGGTGCTGAAACTCACTCATATCAATACGCATCAAAGGATCATGCGTTTGCCCATTGGCAAAGAAGTACTCTGCCAATGCTTTCGCAGCCGCAGTTTTACCTACTCCTGTTGGACCGGCAAATAATAGGGTTGCAATTGGTTTTTGTGGGTCATTAATACCCGCTTTGAAGGTTTGAATCAGAGTACTGAGTTGTTCTAAAACATTCTCCTGCCCTTTTATTTTCTCTTGAAAATAAGAGAGCAGTGATTGCTTTGTAAGCGGAGTTGAATCATCCAGAAGAATTGACGGCAATCCGGTATATTGAATGAATTGCGTTAATACAAAGGAACTCTCTATCCTCTCTTTTTTCTCGTGGTGGGCTTGCCGAATCACCCGACTGAAGAACTGCACCTGCTTTCCCGGATTCTGTTGATACTTGATATAGCGATTGACCAATTGAAGACTCAACTCCATCGCATCCGTAGAGGTTGATATTTTGTAGTTGTTCTCTGCATAGGCGCGATACCGTTTCATCACTACCGCAGTGGTTCGATTATCCTGTTCTTCTATGTTTAGAAGTTTGAAATTATGAATAAAAGCCGGCAACAACCCTTTGGCTGCTTCCAAGGCCTTCGGTGTTGCTTCGCCGAGCAACCGTAGTCGCCCTTTTTTCAGAAAGCCTCCCAGGTATGCAGCTACCGAGTCCTCCGCACCACTACCTCCTGTTTTTAGCGCATCAATAGTATCTGTCAAAACCAATACACCATTAACCTTAGCTAAAGCCTCAACCACTTCATCACAGATCGCCTGCCATTCACCAAGATATTTCGCTTTACCGATTAGGCGTTGGGGTGTCGTTCGCCAGAATGTCAGCGGCTGCCTCCCCGTTTTCTCTTTAGCAAGCCTGACCACCCCCCGTATCGCTTCATAGCTGATAGTGCTTTTCCCCACACCAGACTCACCTACCAACAACAAATTTTCCGGCGACTCCAACAATCTTTCTGTTAAATTTTGAACGATTTCGCCTCGTTCCCAGGCTGCTTTTGGCCAACGCCCGACGGATTTTCTTACTTGAGGAGGCGGAGGATAGAGTTCAGTCACTGTCTTAAGAATTTCTGGAACTTCAACCTTATGCCGCCTACGCTTTTTCTTATCTCGGTCCGGTATAGAGATGACATCCATCGTGGGCTCAGCCTGCATCATGTATTGCAATACGGTTTCCGGCCTCTGCTCCTCCAGGAAATCACGGGTAAAATGGTGTATTAACGTATCAAGCTGCTTACTGTCATGATAAAAAAAACGCTGCCCAAGGTAAGGCAAAAAACATTCAGAGTGTCTGATATCATCACTACGCTCACTATGAACAGCTGCCACCCGAAAATGCGTCTTCATGGCTAGGGGAAAAGCCCTGCCTGTTTCATCATCGCGGTATGACAGCTGTAAAGTAACAGTATGAAATGTTAATTGGGGGTTGGTGATAGAGGGTTCATCCAGCCAGGAATCTCTATTCTCTTTCTGCAGCCACTCACTGGCAGAACGCTTGATTCCGCTTCGATCTGCACCGATAAAGGATTTATCTTCACCGAGCACAGTACCCAACAGATGATTTTCACCCATGGGGTGGTAGATAATTGGAAAATAGAGTTTAGCCACGTTCACTCCCCCTATCTTGAACCAGGTGTCGTTGAGGTGGGAAAAGGAGCCATGGTCTTTGTCACCATTATCTTTAGATCCTCAAGGGTCAATGCACTGCCGGATACCATACCGCTTCTCAAGTCTGTCACGGTATCATCATTTTGATCAGTAGCAGAGGTGGGCAGCGCATATAATCGTAAAATCGTCTCCGGTATCGGCAACAGCTCAACTGCATCAGTACTTTTCATCACTATAACCGCAATGGGAATTTGACTGTTATTAACTCCGATAAAGAGGTGAATACCCTGTTCGGATTCAATCAGCCTATCAACCCCAGGCCCCTGATAATGAATAACAACACCGTCTGCACAAGCTTCCTGCTTTTCGATTAATGCAATATCGGATATCAAACGTCTGTAGTTATCTGCAAGATAGCGTATCTCATCCATTCCTTGCCCGGGTAATAGTGACCGAATCACAAAGCATCCCTGCATGGCTTTCTGTTCGGTTAACCCATTACTTCCCATTAGAAGCCACTGTAATTCGGCGCTTAAGCCGGTCTGGGATAACTGTTCTTTATCAAAACTATCATCCCCCTTCTGATAAAGGCTACTGAGATAATCACGCATATCGAGCTGTGCAAATAAAGCTGCTGTATCGACTCTCAGTCCTCGCCAACTCACTTTAAGCAGGCGGCCAGGCTTGAGTTTAAAATTCATTTTCACCTGCATCCTGCGTGTACTCAAGCGCTCTTCGAAATCCCAGATAAAGCTCTGTAATGGCTCAATGACATCACGGATCTTCGCACTTAACGTCCATGCGAAATTTCGTAATTCATTGTCCTGGGTATCCAGGATACCCCGATCCATTTCACGCAGTTTCTCAAGGATGCTTCGGTACTGTTCCAGGGAGAATGCTGCTTGTGACTCACAGGCTTGCCCAGTCGCAAATTTAAGAGTCTGTACAGAACATTGCAGCTGTCCAGTCTCCATATAGAGTTTAAGAATGATAGGCGCATTATCTGTCAGGTTGGCCAACACGTGAGCACTCATGCTGGTAATCCGCTGCTCAAGATAGCGCTTCAACGCCCTCGCCCCCATTTGTGGGTCATATCCACAATCGCAAAGCGTATCCAAGGCATTCCGTTTGATATTTAGAATCGTGTTACGGCGAATGAAGCCATCTCGCTGAATCAACTTACCCAGATGCAGTGAGGCAAGTTGCTTCATATGCTCTCTGCTCAACGCCTTAAAAGTGATCTGCTTTTCAATTCGATTCAAAAATTCAGGACGGAAAAACTGTTCTACGGCCTGTCGGTAGCTTGCCGACATATTATCCTTTGACTCCATGAATCCCATGGTTGTTACAGCCGCTTGAGCCCCAAGATTAGAGGTCATAATAACCACTGTCTGGGTAAAATCAGTCGTTCTACCCAAGGCATCCGTCAGGCGGCCATCATCTAAAAGCTGTAGCAGGAGGTCATGCACATTGGGGTGGGCTTTCTCAATCTCATCCAGCAGCAGAACACACGCCCTCTGATAACGCACTCTCTCGGTAAGGATGCCGTTCGGATTGCCGGCATCACCAATCAATCGTGAGACTGCACCTGCATCGCTAAATTCATT
>JASFJX010000422.1:0-4316 GCA_050119385.1 Candidatus Thiodiazotropha sp.
CGGCGCTCTTTTTGCCCAGCAGGGTGAGCATCTCTGTTTCCTGGCCGATCTCGCGGCTGAGCAGGCGGTACATCTGGTGTTGCAGGCTCGGCATAATGGCACTCAGGGATTCCAGTTGAGAGAAGGGAATCTCGCAGACTGCAGTTGTTTCAAGGGCAATTGCAGAGCAGTTATGGCTATTGTCCTGGATCGCATCCAACCCAATCAACTCACCGGCGAGGTGAAATCCCAGAACCTGTTCGCCACCGTCTTCATTGGGTGAATAGGTTTTGACTGAACCGCTGGTGATGACCCGGAGGCTGTGGAACTTGTCGCCCCCCCGATAGAGATGATCACCGCGATGATAGGGACGGCCTCGTTTGATTATGGAGTCGAGACGTTCTATGTCTTCAGCTGAGAGCCCCATTGGGAGGCAAAGGGTCGAAAGACTGCAGTTTTTGCAGGCGACCTTGATATTTTCAAATGAAACTACTTTTCTGTTAGGCAAGGAATCGCTCCACCTAGTACACACTTGTCAGGGGCTTTTTCACCTGCTTATTTTTCCAGAATTTATTGATCCGGATCAAGTAATTTTAGTACTTTTATTATCTTAGATCATATTTCATAAAAAAAGCCGGCCATTAGGCCGACTTTTTGTGTCAATAGCGGGTCGCTTATTGAGCTGGTGTGGCTGGTGTTGCCGGTGTGGTGGGCGCAGCTTGCGGATACCCATAGGGTGCGCCGCCATAGCCGTAGGGAGTGCCATAGCCATAGGGAGCAGCGCCATAGCCGTAGGGTGCACCATAGCCATAGGGAGCGCCGTAACCATATGGGCCATAGCCATAGTAATCGCGCCAGTAGTTGTTGCCACGACCATAGCCGGAACCACGGCCGCTGCCACTCATGCCAAAGCTGAAGTCGCCGGTACCATCGCCCCAGCCGTCGCCCCAGCCATCGTTGTTCCAGCCACGGTTACCCCAGCCTGGACCGCCCCACCATGCGGATGCAGTTGTTGAGACAGCTACGAGCGCAGCGACGCTCAGAATCCTAGCAAATTTCATCATGCTCTCTTCCTCTTTAGTAGATAGATTTTTATACTGCTTTTTCTATTGATAACAACCAGTTGGCCATTACGTATAGGTAAGTTTGCGGAGGCCAAACTCAAATGTCATGCTTTGCTTCGGTTTAGTCTCAGCGAGTAACCGTCAACTGGTTCTGTGGTTTTTATGTGTGCAAAACACCAGCCGATTATAGACCCTGGGGCACTAGAATTAAATGTCATTGTTAGCCAGTTGGATCAATCCGAATATTTCACCCGGTCGCTTAGAATAAAGAAACTGACTTAAGGTTGTTGCATGTTATTTCAGGAATATTAGCAATGTACAAAGTGTAATCGACCTACCCAGAACGCGATGAAATATTCGGATTAAAGATCTATCGCAGCTCATTAGCGTTAATGCGATTGAGGGAGCTGGTCTGATCTGTTACTGTTTCCATCCGTCCGTTCTCCTTATCCAGCGCGTTTATTTTTTAAGAAGTTTCATGACTAGATTTATATTTATTACGGGCGGTGTTGTCTCCTCCCTGGGCAAAGGCATCGCATCTGCGTCTTTGGCGGCACTGCTCGAGGCCCGTGGGCTTGATGTCACGATGATCAAGCTCGATCCCTACATTAATGTCGATCCGGGCACCATGAGCCCATTCCAGCACGGGGAGGTCTTCGTTACCGACGATGGGGCGGAGACGGACCTCGATCTGGGACACTATGAGCGTTTCATTCGTAGCACCATGGGACGGAACAATAACTTCACTACCGGTCAGATATATGACAGTGTGATTCGCAAGGAGCGTAAGGGAGAGTACCTAGGTGGCACCGTGCAGGTGATTCCACATATCACCAATCAGATCAAAGAGAATGTGCTCTTGGGTGCTGATGATAAGGATATCTGTCTGGTGGAGATCGGTGGCACAGTGGGTGACATCGAATCATTGCCTTTTCTGGAAGCGATCCGTCAGATGGGCGTCGAACTTGGGCCGCAACGGGTGATGTTTATGCACCTGACGTTGGTCCCCTATATCAAGGCATCCGGCGAGATAAAGACCAAACCCACGCAACATTCAGTGAAAGAGCTTCGCTCTATCGGTATTCAACCCGACATTCTGGTGTGCCGCTCAGAGCGGCCCTTGCCTGAAAACGAGCGCAAAAAGATTGCCCTATTCACCAATGTGCATGAAAAGGCGGTTATTTCGGCGGTCGATGCTGATTCTATCTATCGTATTCCGGTACTGCTGCACGCGCAGGAGATGGACGAACTGGTCAATCAGCGCTTTAATTTGGATCTGCCGCCTGCGGACCTGTCTGAGTGGGAGTCCTTCCTGGAGGGGCTCGACAGTCTGGATGAAGAGGTCAATATCGCCATGGTGGGAAAATATGTACACCTTACTGAGGCCTATAAATCCCTCTCCGAAGCCCTGATGCATGCAGGGGTCCATACCGGCAACCGGGTTGTGATTCACTACGTTGATTCAGAACAGATCGAGAAGAACGGACTCGATAGTCTGCAGGGGATGGATGCCATCCTGGTGCCCGGTGGGTTCGGTAATCGTGGGGTAGAGGGCAAAATTGCCTCGGTGCAGTATGCCCGTGAAAACAGAATACCCTATCTGGGCATATGTCTTGGCATGCAAGTGGCGGTGATCGAGTTTGCACGCCATGTTGCTGGCTTGGAAGGTGCCCACAGCACCGAGTTCAAACGCGATACGCCCCATCCGGTCATCGGCTTGATTACCGAGTGGTTGAATGCGGATGGCAAGGTTGAGAAACGCAGCGAGGAGTCGGATCTCGGTGGAACCATGCGTCTTGGCGGACAGCAGTGCCAGCTCGAACCCCACAGTAAGACACACCAACTTTATGGAAAGGAGGTGATTACCGAAAGGCATCGCCACCGCTACGAGTTCAATAACAGTTATCTGGATATCATTGTCACTGCCGGGATGAAGGTATCAGGTCGTTCAGTGGATGGTCGACTGGTGGAGATTGTCGAAATCCCTGATCACCCCTGGTTCGTGGCCTGCCAATTCCATCCGGAATTTACCTCGACACCACGCTATGGCCATCCACTATTTTCCGGTTTTATCGAAGCGGCTAGAAAACATCGGGAGGGTGCGGCATGAAGCTCTGTGATTTTGAGGTTGGATTAGAGCGGTCACTCTTCCTGATTGCGGGTCCTTGTGTTATCGAGAGTGAACAGTTGGCCCTGGATACAGCCGGGGAGCTGAAGATGCTGACCCGGGATCTCGGTATACCATTTATCTATAAATCCTCCTTTGACAAGGCGAATCGTTCATCAGGGGAGAGTTTTCGCGGACCGGGCCTTGAGCAGGGATTGCAGGTTCTGCAGCAGGTCAAGTCATCGATCGGTGTGCCGGTCTTGACCGATGTGCATGAAGACACCCCGCTGCAGGAGGTCGCATCGGTGGTGGATGTGCTGCAAACCCCGGCGTTTCTCTGCCGCCAGACCAATTTTATCCAGAACGTGGCCCGACAGGGGCTGCCGGTTAATATCAAAAAGGGGCAGTTCCTCGCACCCTGGGATATGACCCATGTGGTCGATAAGGCGAAGGCCACGGGGAATGAGCAGATTATGGTGTGTGAGCGGGGTGTCTCCTTCGGCTACAATAACCTTATTTCGGATATGCGATCTTTGGCGGTCATGCGAGATACCGGATGCCCTGTGGTCTATGACGCAACCCATTCGGTACAGCTACCTGGTGGTCAGGGTGCCAGTTCTGGCGGCCAGCGTGAATTTGTACCGGTGCTGGCTCGGGCAGCGGTTGCGGCGGGAGTGTCAGGTCTGTTCATGGAGACCCATCCTCAGCCAGACAAGGCGTTGAGCGATGGTCCCAACGCCTGGCCACTGCCGAAAATGAGGGAACTGCTCGAAACGCTGATGGAGATAGATCGCCTTGTAAAGGGGAAATCCCTGGCTGAAATGTCCCCTTGAGTCGACTCCAGACAACATGTTGTAACAGGATCCAGGTTAACTGAGATCACCACATTTAAATACTGAAAGCACACAGAATACAGGGAGACAATATGTCTGAAATTGTTGATGTTCGTGGAAGAGAGATCCTCGATTCAAGGGGTAATCCCACCATCGAGGCCGACGTAATCACCGCAGATGGCGCCATAGGTCGTGCCATGGTGCCTTCGGGGGCCTCTACCGGCTCCCGGGAGGCCCTCGAACTGCGTGACGGTGACAAGGCGCGCTATCTGGGAAAAGGCGTTCTTCGGGCGGTTTCCAATATCAACGGCCTTATCAAAGAGGCTCTGATGG
>JASFJX010000423.1:0-4314 GCA_050119385.1 Candidatus Thiodiazotropha sp.
GGTATCAAAACAGTCTCGATGCGCTGCCCATCCTGCAGCTCGAGAATCCATTTGCGAGTACCGTCTGTTGCCGGTTGTTCATAAACCAGCTGCGGCAACTCAACAGTAGCCTGTTGCTGAAGCTGTTCACGTAGACGCTTGGAGATATCGGTCATGGCATCGAAGTCGGTGACGCCATGTTTATGTATCCATTTAAAAACATTTCTGCCATGGAATGCCTTGGAGCCCAGCTCCATGAAATAGGCCTCCATACCCTGCAGATCAAGGTCTAGAAGATTGGTAATTTCTCTTTGGTTACTCAAAACTGGTTTTCACCATATTGATCGATTGACACTAGCCGGCTATTGAAATGCTACACATACACCACGATTTCAGCTTCCCTCGCACTCGCCTGAAGGAGTTTCAACAGCCCGCCAGAACAGTTAAAAATACATAAAATAACAAAGTCTTAGTTTAGCTACGACATACCAGACTGGCAATCTAAACCTGCCGTTTGACCAGGTTCACATCCGGTATCTGCTCGATTTTTGACAATAATCGGCTCAATTGCTCCATATCCCGCACCTCAACAGTAAAACGCATCCTTGCCGAGTCTGTTTTTCGGTCACTACTGGTGTTGACGCCGATCACATCGATATCCTCATTGGTCAGAATGGCTGAAATATCCCGTAACAGGCCTTTTCTGTCGCTGGCAATCACCAGGAAATCGACCGCGTAACTGGTCTCCTGCTGTTCCTCACTCCAATGCACCGTGACTAGACGGTCACTCTCGTTCTTTTGTATAGCACGGATATTTGGGCAGTCAGCGCGGTGTATTGTAACCCCTCGCCCCCGGGTGACATAACCGATGATCTGATCATAGGGAACCGGTTTACAACAGCGACCGATAGTGGTCATCAGGTCACCCACACCAGCGACCACGACTTCCCCCTTGACCACCCCTTGTTCACGCGGGATATCAGGGATTGCCTTACCCCGCGATTCACTCCTCGCCCGGCTACCGAAGCCGGCGGCCTGGATCGGTGAGAGGTCACCACGACCAATCGCTGCGTAGACATCTTCCGTATGCATCAGATTATGCTTTATTGCTACCGCCTCCAGATCAGGTTTCTCACTGATCGACAGGCGTGTCATCTCACGCTCAAGGGCTGCACGTCCCAGTTCCACATGATGATCATAGTCGAGTTGCTTGAACCACTGCTTGACCCGATTGCGAGCCTTGGATGAGTGCAGGTAACCCAGATGTGGATTGATCCAGTCGCGACTCGGGGTACCTTTCTTGGCGGTCAGGATCTCCACGGTCTCACCACTTCGTAAGGGGCGATTGAGTTGCACGATATGCCCATCTACCCTTGCCCCCCGGCATTGATGACCTACGTCGGTATGGATGGCATAGGCAAAATCGAGTGGTGTGGAACCCTTTGACAATTCTACCACTTTACCCATTGGCGTCAGTACATAGATCCGCGTCGCCTCCAGTTCACTCTCAGCCTCATCCGTTAGTGTGGTGCCATCCGCAGCCCCGTCCTTCCTTTCAAGCCATTGCCGCATCCAGACGATTCTTCGTTCGAAGTCCTTATCCTGCTTGGCGTTTTCCTTGTACCGCCAATGGGCAGCCACACCCAGTTCTGAATGATTGTGCATCTCGCGGGTGCGGATCTGCACCTCCAGCGTCTTATCCTCGGGACCGATCACCGCAGTGTGAATGGAGCGATAGAGGTTGGCTTTCGGGGTCGCAATATAGTCATCGAACTCACCGGGGATGTGTTTCCATAAACCATGCACCACGCCCAATGCCGCATAACACTGTGCAATATCATCCACCAATACCCGCACTGCACGCAGGTCGAAGATCTGCTCGATATCCACCGCTTTACGCTGCATCTTGCGCCAAATGCTGTAAATATGCTTGGGGCGACCATTGATTTCCGCATTGATGCCGGCAGCCTGGAATTTCTCTCGCAGCAGCTCGATAATCTCATTTATGAACTGCTCCCGGTCGGCACGCCGGCCATCCAGTTGGCTGGCTATGCGTTTATACTCTTCGGGATGGAGAAAACGTAACGCCAGATCTTCCAGTTCCCACTTGACCTGCCAAATACCCAATCGATTCGCCAATGGAGCATAGATCTCCTTGGTCTCCTGAGCTAAACGATGGCTCAGTTCCTGGGATAATCTGCGCGCGGAGCGCATCAGATGGAGCTGTTCCGCCACCACCACCAGGATAACTCGGATATCTTCCGCAATACCCAGCAGCAGACGACGCAGGTTCTCCGCATGCTGCGCTTCATCTTCCGTAGAGACATCACTGGAGAGATCGGTCAGCAGATCGATGCGCGCCAGGTCATCCACCATGTGGGCAGTACTCTCACCCAGCTCCCGCTGCAATGTCTCAAGGGTTACATCTGAATCCTTCATTACACCCAGCAGAAGGGCCGCTGCAACCGTCTCCCGATCCATGCGTAATGTAAGCAGGATCTCTGCCACGGAAAGGGCGTGCCTTAACTGGGTTTCGCCACTTAGAATACGTTTGTCTGGATCTGCCTTGAGGGCGATATCCCCAGCCTTACGTAGTAACAGTCTGTCTTGTTCGTCGAGCTCCGCGGGCAACATCTCCAACCAGTGGGCAACAATGGCCGAATCGGCACTATCCCCCTCCGGCAGTCTGCTGCTGGTAGTGACCATAGCGATCAGTCAAGCAGGTGGCTGACCAGTCCATCCGCCAATTTCGGCTCGAACCATGTCGACTTGGGCGGCATGACTTCTCCGGCATCAGCTACCGCCATCAGTTGTTCCATGCTGGTGGGAAAAAGTGCGAAGGCTACCGCCATCTCACCCGAATCCACTCGCTGCTGCAAACCGGCAAGCCCCCGGATACCACCGACAAAATCGATCCGATTGTCACGACGCTGATCTGTGATACCGAGAATGGGTTCAATCAGATTATCAGCCAACAGACTGACATCCAGTCGTGCGACTGGATCATCGGGGATCCGATTCGCATCAAGGCGCAGGCGATACCACTGCCCCTCCAGGTACATGCCAAATTCACCACTCTGTTCGGGTTTTACCGGTTGATCACTGAGCTGCAACTCGAAAACCGCTTCAATGCGGGCAAGAAATGTCGCTTTGTCCAGCCCAAAGAGATCTTTGACAACCCTATTGTAGTCAAGGATCCGCATTTGATTGTGGGGAAAGATGACACTCAGAAAATAGTTATAGGCCTCATCCCCGGTATGGTTGCTATTCGCTGCTTTCCTCGCTGCCGCCACCCTTGAACCCGCGGCGGATCGATGGTGTCCATCAGCGACATAGAGCGCCTCCATCTGATCAAATTCTCGTGTCAACTTGGTCACTTTCTCCTCATCGCATAAGGCCCATATTTCATGCCTTACCCCATCCGCGGCGGTAACATCCATTTCGGCAGGTGTCTGTGACGCCTCGCTGAGCAGGGCTTCCACCGTCAATGTGCTGGGATAGACCAGAAAAACAGGGCCCGTTTGAGCATTCAAGGCATCGATCTGGCGCACCCGGTCATCCTCCTTTGCCGGACGTGTGAATTCATGTTTTTTGATACGATCGTTATCATAAGCCTCAACCGAAGCAGCGGCCACCAGCCCCGTCTGTTGATGCTCCCCCATCGTAAGGCGATAGACATAGAAACAAGGTTTCTTATCCCGTATCAGAATACCCTCCTGTTCCATCTTCTTCAGATTCTCTGCTGCCTTGGCATAGACCTCGGGGGCATAGGGGTCAGTACCTTGCGGGAGATCAATCTCAGGCCTCGAAATATGCAGAAAACTCCAAGAACGGCCATCTGCCATCTCTCTGGCCTCAGCCTCATTCATGACATCATAAGGTGGCGCGGCGACATCGGCAGCCCGCCCTTCGGCAGGACGCAGTCCAGGAAAAGCTCTGATCAGCGGCATGGGGATACTTCCTCAGGAGTTTACGGCCGGTTCTTTAAGAAACGGCCCGATTGAATGTGAGCGTCGAATTGTTTCAAAATAACATCCGAACAATCAAGTAATAAAGCCCTCTTCGTGTCAGAAAAGTCCTACGTTAATTTGCGATGAAACCTACATTTTTTTTAGGATTCATCACCTAGAATGAAATCGTCGCATCAAGGACGCAACGGACAGCACAAACGTACAGGGATGTGCATGGATCGAGCCAATTGCCAACCAAACATTGCGGCATAGGATCCTGGTGCCCAAGGATTGGGTGCCAGGGTTGTTTTGCTTGAAATTCAGTAAAACCGGCTTCCTCGCTACCATACCTCAATCCCCTCCGTACCACACTAATCCCCTCCGT
>JASFJX010000424.1:0-4299 GCA_050119385.1 Candidatus Thiodiazotropha sp.
GGTTACTACACGACAGATTCGTGAGCATTTTGCTCTGCGTATATGTCATACCAATTTCAGTACTCTGCAGTTTGATGACAGCGTAAAGGCGTCATCTCGTATAAAAAGATACCGGCTGTATGTCATGTCGCCGGAGTCAGGAATCTGTCGATATGGGCGAAATTGACAGAGGATGGTCGACCTGTGACATACAGCCGGTAAGACAGCGTTCAACAATCTGCGGAGAGGAGGTTGCTGAACACTGCCTGCGAGGCACTATAGGGAAAAGCGACAGCATCGGTCATTGATGGTTCGCAAAAACATTATGAAGTGTAAGTGATTGTCTCTATTGATAAAAATCAATCATTGGCGTGGTAAGGAATTGGGTTTTCCTGCCCAATTGGCCGGTGTTAGAATGTTGATGAGTTCCAGCCCCATTGATGGCGTTCTGCGGCACTGAACTCTATATATACCCGCTCTGGAGAGATGGCCAGTTGCTGCTCCATCAGTTGACATAGCGCATTAGATATCTGCTTAGTCTGATCATCCGGCAGGCCAATGCTTTTCAGCTCGAGATAGGCCAATGCATCATCGCTGCCTGCGAACAGCATTTGAGGATTGTGTTCGATACTGATCATGACATACCGCTCAGGTTTACCCAGGATGGCCGCCACCGATTCAGAGGTGTGTTTGAGCAATTCAGCCACCCTGTTCTGATCGATGGGCCGATTCGTGGTGATCTTCAGCAGTGGCATATGAGATTACCTCTGACAGTATTTTTTCATCTGCTCTCTTGCTTTTTGCATCTTCTGTTGTCGCTGCTCGTCAGTGAGGCGTACAAGGCCCTCTTCGGTCTTGTAGAGGCGGTTACCCAAGGCGGTGAGCTGCTCCAGGTTCTTTCGGGCAATGCTACAATTTTTTTTGTTTTTTGCTTGTATTTCAGCTTGTTCTTTCTCTTGCTCCTCTTTCAACGCCCTGTCCTCGGCACTGTCGGCGAGGTTCTGTTGTAGTTCTTGTAGTCGCTTATTCGAATCGGCGTCACTGCTTGCGGGGGAGGTCTTGATGTCTACGGTTTCAGCTTCAACGTCCGGTGGCGGCGATTGCGAGAAAGTAACGACTCCATCTTCGTTGACCCAGCGATAGGTTTCAGCGGAAGCCATGGTTAAGAATGATAGTAAGAGCGTGAGTAAAAGCGTCTGTTTCACGGATCGGGCCCTGTGTCATGCAACGTTGATCAAAGCTCATTATGGAGCATGTTTTCCGAATGGCAAGTCATGCAATAACCTGAATATACAAAATGTGAAGGGATATCCGCTTGACCTGTAAAGTTAGTATTAGTATTTTGCACTGTTTCCGTATATTCAGTGTCCGAAGAGAGAATCGGCGCAATTGGAGGCCTTAAGGTGGAACTCAGCGGTGGCGAGATCATCGTTCAATGTTTGAAAGATGAGGGTGTGGAGCATGTGTTCGGTTACCCGGGCGGTGCTGTACTGCATATCTACGACGCAATTTTCAAGCAGAAGGATGTGAAGCATATTTTGGTACGCCACGAACAGGCGGCTGGCCACGCGGCCGATGGTTATGCGCGGGCCACCGGCAAACCGGGCGTCGTTCTGGTTACCTCCGGTCCCGGGGCGACCAATGTGGTGACAGGCATTGCCACCGCCTTCATGGATTCTATCCCGATGGTCGTTCTTACCGGTCAGGTGCCGACACCGGTGATCGGCAGTGATGCCTTTCAAGAGGTCGATACGGTTGGTATTACCCGCCCCTGTGTGAAACACAATTTTCTGGTCAAGCGACAGGAAGACCTGGCTGAGACCATAAAAAAGGCCTTCTATATCGCAACCACCGGGCGACCTGGGCCGGTTGTGGTCGATATCCCCAAGGATGTGACCGACCCGGGCATCAAGATCCCTTATAAATACCCCGCCAAGATCAAGATGCGCTCCTACAACCCGGTGGTCAAAGGCCATCTCGGGCAGGTCAATAAAGCGATGAAGATCATGATGGAGGCGCAACGTCCGGTCTTCTATACCGGGGGCGGGGTGGTGCTGGACGATGCCGCCAAGCCACTTACCGAACTCGTGGACAAGCTGGGATTTCCGATTACCCAGACTCTTATGGGGTTGGGTGCCTATCCGGGGAGCGGCAAGCATTTTCTCGGTATGCTCGGCATGCACGGCACCTACGAGGCGAACATGGCAATGCACGAGACCGATGTACTGATTGCCGTCGGTGCCCGTTTCGATGATCGGGTGACCGGCCATGTAAAGCAGTTTTGTCCCGATGCAACCATCATCCATATCGATATCGATCCCTCATCGATCTCCAAGAACGTTCGGGTTGATGTGCCCATCGTGGGTTCGGTCAGACAGGTCCTTCGGGATATGCTGAAGGTGGTCGATGAAGGTGATCTTCAACCCAAGAAGCAAGCCTTGAAACAGTGGTGGGAGCAGATCGAAAAGTGGCGCTCCATGGATTGCCTGAAGTATGACCAGAAGAGCAAACTGATCAAGCCGCAGTACGCGGTTGAGATGCTGCACAAGGTCACCAAGGGTGAGGCCTACGTGACCTCGGATGTGGGTCAGCATCAGATGTTCGCCGCACAGTTCTATCGTTTTGACAAGCCAAGGCGCTGGATCAATTCCGGTGGTCTGGGCACCATGGGGTTTGGTCTGCCGGCTGCCATGGGGGTGCAGATGGCATTCCCGAAAGCGGAAGTGGCGGTGGTCACTGGGGAATCGAGTATCCAGATGTGTATCCAGGAGCTGGCGACCTGTCTACAGTATGAATTGCCGATAAAGATTATTTTGCTCAATAACGGCTATATGGGCATGGTGCGGCAGTGGCAGGAGTTTTTCTATGAGAGCCGCTATTCCCAGTCGGGCATGAGTGTAACACCGGATTTTGTCAAATTGACCGAGTCATACGGCCACGTAGGCATGAGGGTGGATAAAACGAAAGATCTCGAAGGGGCGATGAAAGAGGCCTTCTCGCTCAAGGATCGGCTGGTCTTCCTGGATGTGGTGGTTGATCCCTCAGAGAACGTCTATCCGATGATTGCGGCAGGCAAGGGACATCACGAGATGTATCTGTCACCAGGGAGTGAGCTGGTCTGATGAGACATATCATATCTATTCTATTGGAAAATGAGTCCGGTGCGTTGGCGCGAGTGGCTAATCTTTTCACCGCGCGTGGCTACAATATCGAGTCCTTGACCGTAGCGCCCACCGAGGATCTGAGTCTTTCTCGTATGACCCTGGTTACCAGCGGCAGTGATGAGATCATTGAGCAGATCACCAAGCAACTGAATAAACTGATCGATGTGGTGAAGCTGGTCGACTTGACCGAAGGCAAGCACATCGAACGCGAGATGATGATGATCAAGTTGCTTGCAGAGCGTGCTCAGCGTGAGGAGATCAAACGCCTGGTGGATATATTCCGCGGCAAGATTATCGATGTCACCGAAACCAGTTACACCGTTGAGCTGACGGGCGTGGCGAGTAAGTTGAATGCCTTTATCGAGGCAGTGAACGAGGATTCGATCATCGAAGTGGTACGCACCGGTCCCTCGGGCATCGGTCGCGGATCGAAGGGGCTCGGGCTCTGATTCTGATTCTGTGGTTCCAGTAATAAAATGGACACTATAACGCAAAGATCGCGGAGAAACGCCAAGCACACAAAGGTTGTCATTTGATTTTTTGCGCACTTTGCGTTTCTTTGCGGGCATTGCGTTATAAATTTCAGCTATAAGAGCTGACAATGTTCCCGCATATTCAATACCTAATAAAATTCCGAAGGAAACAACATGGCTATTAATGTTTATTACGACAAAGACTGTGACTTGAATATTATCAAGGGCAAGACGGTCTCAATCATCGGCTACGGCTCCCAGGGGCATGCCCACGCCAACAATCTGCAGGATTCCGGTGTGAAAGTTATCGTCGGTCTGCGTGAGGGTTCTCCTTCGGCAACCAAGGCACAAAATGCGGGGCTGACGGTGAAGTCGATCGAAGCGGCGGTGAAGGATGCCGATGTGGTTATGGTCCTGGCGCCCGATGAGTTCCAGGCCAAGCTCTATCGCGAGCAGATCGAACCCAATATCAAGGAGTCCGCCGCGCTTGCGTTTGCTCATGGTTTTGCGATTCATTATAACCAGATCGTGCCCCGTGAGGATCTCGATGTGATTATGATCGCCCCCAAAGCACCGGGCCATACGGTGCGTAGCGAATATGAAAAGGGCGGTGGTATACCCGATCTGGTCGCTGTTTACCAGGATGCTACAGGTACAGCTATGGATACCGCGCTCTCTTACGC
>JASFJX010000425.1:0-4298 GCA_050119385.1 Candidatus Thiodiazotropha sp.
CGGTGGCCAACCACATCGCACCGGAGCATCTCGAACTCTCGGTGGCCGATCCCCAGGCGCTGACGAAACAGATACACCATGCAGGCGCCATTTTCATGGGCAGATATACCGCGGAGGCGATGGGCGACTATTGTGCCGGTCCCAACCACGTCTTACCCACATCGCGCACGGCGCGGTTCTCATCCCCCCTGGGTGTGTATGATTTTCAAAAGCGCTCCAGTTTGATCATGGCATCAGCGGCGGGTGCCGATACACTCGCCAGAACATCCTCCGTGATGGCCCGGGGTGAGGGACTCACCGCCCATGCCCGCTCTGCGGAGTATCGATTCAAACAATGAGCCGCTACTGGAGTCCGATCGTCAAACAGCTATCGCCCTATGTCTCAGGGGAACAGCCGCGCATCGCCGGCCTGACCAAACTCAACACAAATGAAAATCCCCATGGGCCATCCCCCCGGGTAATCGAAGCAATCAATCGATGTGCAAACGATGGGCTGCGACTCTATCCCGATCCCAGTTCCACGGAGTTGCGCGAAACGGTGGCCGACTACTACGGACTGACAGCGGAGCAGGTGTTTGTCGGCAATGGCTCCGATGAAGTGCTCGCCCATGCCTTCTTTGCCTTCTTTCAACAATCCCTGCCCCTGCTGTTTCCCGATATCACCTACAGCTTCTACCCGGTCTATTGCCGCCTGTATGGTATCGAATACCAGACGATTCCCCTTGATGACGCATTCAGGCTGAATCTCGAGCCCTATCTCCGGGACAATGGGGGCATCATTTTCCCCAATCCGAATGCCCCCACCGGTTGTCTGCTTTCGCTGCAGCAAATAGAGAGGTTACTCGGGCACAACCAGGACTCCGTGGTAGTGATCGACGAGGCCTATATCGATTTCGGCGGTGAGAGCGCGGTGGCACTGGTGGACCTTTACCCCAACCTGCTGGTGACACAGACACTCTCCAAATCCCGAGCCCTGGCCGGTCTGCGAATCGGATTGGCTATGGGCAGCACAAGCCTGATCGAAGGGCTGGTACGGGTGAAGGATAGCTTCAACTCCTACCCCATCGATCGCATTGCCGCGGCTGCTGCAACCGCATCCTTCAAGGATGAGGACTACTTCAGGCAGGTTTGCCATGAAATCATCGAATCCAGGGAGCAACTCAGCAGCAAGCTGCAAACCCTGGGATTCCAGGTACTCCCCTCCGCCGCCAATTTTCTGTTTGCTCATCACCCTTTGCGGGAGGCATCGGAAATCGCCGCGAAACTGCGTGAGCATAGCGTGATCGTCCGTCACTTCAAACAGCCGAGAATTAGTGGCTACCTGCGCATCACCGTTGGCACCCCGCAACAAAATCAGCGTTTGATCGAAGTACTCGAGGGGCTTGGGTTATCGGTCTGAACCGCCTGACGCCTACCATCGATTCCTGAACAGACACTGTATAGCGATTATTGACTGATCGAGTCAGTGTTTTTCGCTGACACAGATCTTATGTTGCATCACCGCCTTGGCCGTTTTAACGATAAGCACCAGCAACACCATCGATAGCAGTGTCAGGAATAGCATGCCGAGATAGCGATAGGCGGTCAGCCCCGTCTTCTCATACATCAACAGAGTCGCAATGGTAATCGCCGCAGAAGGAAAGGAGTAAGCCCACCAGGATAGAAAAAACTGCAGTTTTATAAAACGCTTCGCCTGGGTCAGCAGCAGCAGGGTCAAAAACAGACCACTGAAGTAGAGAAAGCGAGCAAAACTATCCAGATCACCTGTCAGTTTCATATAGGAGATAAAACCTACCGCGGGCGGTGCGATAAGGATAAACATAGTGGGCATCAGCCGCTCGTCGATAGGATTATGAAACAGGATGCGATTGAAAATGATCGTCAACAGGATGACCCAGAACAGCATCCCGACACTAAAAAAGAACCAGGAAATCTCCATATAACCGTAATGGGTGCCTGCCACCGGCACCAGCACATTCCCCACCGCCGGGATAAACCAGGCCGGATTCATATGATGAACCTCAAAGTGATCGTGATGAATCCAGATATTGACCACATAGAGAGTAAACATCAGATGGAGAGATGCACCCGTCATCCAAAGGATCTCGCTCAATCCTTCATGCATAGGAATCCAGGCGACGGACAACAGCAACAGACTGATGGAGATGGCGGGAAAGAAATTGAGCTTTACCGGATGCCTCAATTCAGCAACCACCTGGCTCTGATATCTGACCACTTTGGTCGCGTACAAGGTTGCCAGTACGATGAATACAGCGGAGGTCAACCACAACAGACCGGTTGCGGGAGAGAGGCCCAGCTGAAACAGCGCTGCCGCCTTCTCCCAGGAAATCGTCAATCCAGAAAGCCCCATGATCATGGCGAAAAAGGAAATAGGAAAATTCTCCAAGCGATTGCTTGACTGCATATAAAACCTCTGATGCAAAAACTCAGCACTAATAATTGAACTGAATAATAGGAATAAGATGACAATCCGTCATTGTGAAATAGCAACCCTAATGGCTTTAATTTCAGGCTAAAACCCTTAGATAATTGTGCTTTTAAGCCCGATCTTATCAAAGTTACATAGTACAGAATAACAGGTAAGATGTAGCCCCGCCCTACCGATTCATATCCCGTTAAAAACATCAACCTGATACATTCAAACCACCCAGCGGACTCCTGACACCAAAAGCACCGCGTTTCAAAACATAGGTATGGATTTACGTGGTCCTTACATCACCATGCCCAAATTGCTCCTGCACCGTTCTTATATCGGCACCCGATGCCAGAAGATAAAAAGAGGCGACCAGCCAGATTTTACCCTTGTAAATGCGACATTAAGGAAGCCACTTCCTGGCTAGTCATGACTGTTGGTATTTTGGGCTGCCTGCGCACACGTCTGAACTGACTGGCATCAACTAATGGCTTATTCAGTAACTTATTGTATAGAAAGGCCAATGCATTTAAGGCTATTTTCTGGGTTGCTATGGAACTATGCGATCCTACGCCAGATCTGTCAGGAATCCCTCGACTTCGGCATCATGCGCCTCACTTGGATGCCTTTTTTATGGTACACGATATATAACTTTATCGAGTATAAGCTTGAGCATATGGTTCTTTTACTATATCGTCACACTGACATACAGTCAGCGATGATTATCCAACAATTGTAAGTATGACTAAGCAGGAGAAACAATGGATCCCGAAAATATAATGACTGGTATTACTAAGGAAATCGAAGCCACTTTGAAAGCTATGGATAAAGCAAAAACCCCTGAGGAGAAGTTAACACAAAGTGAAATATTAAAGAACCTATGTGAGTCTCTCGGAGTATTTCTTAGTTTGGCGGGTGATATCATGCCGTATGATGAGAATGGCGAGCCTATTCCGTTTTAAACGGATCGAGTATCGGTGTAGGGATATTTAGCAAATAAGCAGGGTACATAACCGCGCAGTGCAAGCACATAATAAAAAACATAAACTTCGCACCTGAGGCGCCGGATGAATTCTCGGCGCGCTGATTATGTTAGCGTTATAAGGGCAAACGATTAGCACCAGATATATTACTTTTTAAGTAAAGCTCACATTTTCTCCTTAGGCCTTGGCTGGTTTAGGTATTTTCAGGGGCAAGCAATCAATATTTACTTGCTCATTTTGTCTTTCCTATTTACTGAGCTATTTGTTCCACTTATTATAAAATTTCCCGCATTCAGAAGCCACTATGTAAGGGATGCGTTTACATTAAATAAATCGCACCATAATTTTGCTAATGAAAGAGAGGCTCCTGTAGCAGTAGGCATTACAGCAGGAATTACATTAGGTGTTATTTTGATTGTATTAGGGGTGTTAAATCCTGGTTACCATGCATTTTGTGGTAGGGTTTCAGAAACAATAGTAAACTTTGCATAGCCATAATCATGGTCGCAGATTCAGGGAGTGATTATGGAAATTTAGTTTGAGTTTCTGAATAAAATCATCGATTCAATTACTGAGCATATAGTAGTTACTGATAAGACTGGAGGGATCTTGTTTAAAAATAAGAGCCGGTCCTCATTTGGAAACAACAATGCCTGTGTTGCGGAAGAGTGTGACAAAGCTTCATCTATGGGTGATGAGTATGGAACTATTGCAAGGAATGGGATTAGCAGTGTCATAAATCACAGCGAAGAAATATTCTATTTTGAATATCTGTGTCATAGCCCTGAAGCAAAACGCTGATTTATGATGCGATCGACTCCTTTTGAGGCGGATGGAAATAATTACTATGTTATATCGCATCTAAACATTACCGAGAGAAA
>JASFJX010000426.1:0-4297 GCA_050119385.1 Candidatus Thiodiazotropha sp.
CTGCATCATGCCGCAATATTTCCTCTACCGGCAAGGACTGGACATCAACCAGGATATTACTAACGTCTACGTGGGTTCCCAGGAATCCTCGATCATGAACGCCTATCTGGGCAAATCCACAGCCGGCGCCACCTGGCCGCCTCCCTGGCGCTTGTTCCAGAAAGATCATCCTGCCGAAGCCGCCCAATTGAAGCTGATCTGGGAGACCCCCCCTCTCATGAATAACTCGGTAATGGTGCGCGACAACATTCCCGTGGCGCTGCGCGACAAGGTACAGGCCCTGCTCATTGCCCTGGATGAAAGTCCTGAGGGGAGAACCATCCTCGCCGGCATGGAGACCGCGCGCTTCCACCTGGCCGACGACGCCAGCTACGACAAGGTCCGTGACTACGTCGCAGTCTTCGAGCGGAAAGTACGGCCGGTGGAACAGAAATGAATCGGCTAAAACGCTATCTGACCCCACTCTTCGGCACTCTGCGCGGCCAGCTGATTCTCGGCGTGGCGCTGCTCATTGCGGTGACCATGGCGCTGTTTGTCGGTTACCTTACCGATCGGCAACAGGATATGCTGCTCGAGCGTCAGACCGAACACGCCACCGCGCTGGCCAACAGCATCGCCACCTCCTCTTCCGGCTGGCTGGCGGCGAGGGACTATTCCGGCCTGCAGGAGATCATCGACGCCCAGGGACGTTACCCCGACCTCTTATTCGCCATGATCCTGGCCCCCCAGGGACAGGTGCTGGCACATAGTGATCCCTCACTGGTGGGAAAGTACCTACAGGACTTCCCGGAGACCGGGTTGCACGAAACCGCCACCCGCATCGTCAGCCACACAGCCGAATTGGTGGATGTCATCACCCCCGTGGTACTGGCCGGTTTCGACATCGGCTGGGTACGGGTCGGCCTGGGTCAGGAGACCACGGCAAGGCGTCTGCGCGACATCACTCGAAGCGGTATCCTGCATGCTATTGTCGCCATCGTCATTGGCTCCCTGGCTGTTGCGGTCATGGGCTGGCGGGTGACCCGCCGCTTGTATGCCATACAAACAGTTGCCGATGCTATCCAGGGCGGTGAACGGGAGATGCGGGTTCGTCTCGAAGGAGAGGATGAGGCGGCCAAGCTCGGCAACGCCTTCGACTCCATGTTAAACACATTGGCGCAGCGTGAGAAAGAGTTGCAACGCCACCGGGACCATCTCTCCGAATTGGTGGAAGAGCGCACCGCGGATCTCATCAAGGCGCGCGATGCCGCCGAAGCCGCCAACAAGGCCAAAAGTGTCTTCCTGGCCAATATGAGCCATGAACTCCGAACTCCCCTGAATGCGGTTCTGGGATTCTCTCAACTGATGAAGAATGCCCCGGATACCAACATCGAACAGAGAAGGAACCTGGATATCATCACCCACAGTGGCGAGCACCTGTTGAACCTGATCAACAACGTGCTGGATATCTCCAAGATAGAGAGCGGCCGTGTGGAGTTGGAGGAGTCGCATCTCGATCTGCACCAACTGTTGCTGGAATTGAAATCCTTGATGTACGTGCGGGCTAGCGAGAAAGGCCTGGAGTTCAACCTGGATCAGTCTCCCGACCTTCCGCGAAATATCGCGGTCGATGGGGGTAAGCTACGGCAAGTCTTGATCAACCTGATCGGCAATGCTATCAAGTACACCAACCAGGGCAGTGTTATCCTCAAGGCCTTATTGGTGAATCAGGAGAGCACCGAACGAGCGTTAGTGCGATTCGAGGTGGTGGATTCCGGCCCCGGCATCCGTACAGATGACAGGGAACGCATATTCTCACCCTTTGTGCAGTTGGGGGATCGCCCACCGACCGAGGCAGGGACAGGACTGGGACTGGCCATATGCAAACAGTATATCGACCTGATGAGCGGACAGATCAGTATTGACAGCGAACAGGGTAAGGGCTCGGTGTTTCATTTCGAAATACCGGTCACCCTGCTTGCGTCCGATGCGACGCCCGCTGCACCAGGGCGTGGGCGGGTCCTGGGACCGGCCGAGGGGCAGCCGGTCTACCGCATCCTGATTGTCGAGGACCAGCCGGAGAATCGGTTACTGCTCCGCCAGCTACTCGATCCCCTCGGTTTCGATCTACGGGAAGCCGTCAACGGCCAGGAAGGGCTCGAGCTCTTCCAAGAGTGGCATCCGCATCTCATCTTCATGGATATCCGCATGCCGGTGATGGACGGACTGCAAGCGACCCAACGGATCAAGGCCAGTCATAACGGTTCACAAACCCATATCATCGCCCTCACCGCCCATGCCTTGGAAGAGGAACGTAAGGAGATCCTGGCGGCGGGATGTGATGATTTCATCCGCAAGCCTTACACCTATAACGAGATACTCGACGCCCTAACCCATCACCTTGGTGTCAGTTTCGTCTATGAGGATGATAAGACGCCCACCACCGACCTGCCGTTGGATGCAAAAGCCTTGGCTGCCTTACCCGGTGAAGTACTGAATGCCTTGGAACAGGCCCTTGCCCGGATCGACCTGGACGCGGTAAACCATTCGATCGAAGAGATACGCAGCCTAAACTCCACCCTGGCTGATGCTTTGGCTCCAGTCGCCAGAAACCTTCAATTCGGTAAAATATTACAGCTGATTCGTTCAACAAAAGCAGGGACTCAAGCACAGAGCAAGCTGGGGGTCATGGATGAATCCTGAGCGTTTCAACAAGATATTGGTTGTTGATGACAACACCGCCAACCTTCAGCTGGTGATGAATCTGTTGACTGAACATGGCTATAGTGTATTTCCCGCATCCGATGGCGAGCTGGCATTGGAATTCATCCAATCGACACTGCCCGATCTTATTTTACTGGACATCAAAATGCCGGGAATGGATGGCTATGAGGTCTGTCGGCAGCTCAAAGCGAATCAACGAACACAGGCCATCCCCATTGTTTTCCTCAGCGCCCTGGAGGATGAGCACGACAAGGTGAAAGGCTTTCAGGCAGGCGGGGTAGACTTTATTACCAAACCTTTCCAAGCGGAAGAGATGCTGGCTCGAGTCGCTATCCATCTGCGGATGCGAGAGCTTACCGAAGGATTGGAACAGGCGGTTGGCGCACGCACTGAAGAGTTGAAGACCGCCAACAAACGCCTTGAGAAGGAGATCGCAGAGCGTCGACAGGCAGAGGAGGCCTTACGCGAAAACCGCTTGCGTCTCGGCAACATAGTCTCCAACAGCCCGGGCGCCATCTACCGCTGCGCCAATGATGCGGACTGGACCATGGAATTCATCAGCGCCGGTATCAAGCGGATCTCCGGGTACCCCGCCGAAGAGTTTATCAACAATCGAGTCCGCTCCTACGCCAGCATCATCCATCCGGACGACCGCCCAAGCACCGTCGATGCGGTAACGGCCGCAGTGGCAAATAAGGAACGCTATGAGATGGACTACCGCCTGATCGCGGCGGACGCTACCCAGCATTGGATCCATGAACAGGGCCAGGGAGTATTCACACCTGAGGGGCAGTTACTCTGCCTGGATGGCATCATCTTCGACATTACAGCCCAGCGGGAAACAGAAGAGGCGCTGAAACTCAACGCCGAGCGCATGGAAGCCCTGCTGCAACTCAATCAGATGACCGATGCGCCTATGGATAAACTCATGGCTTTTACCTACGAGGCGGCAATCCGGTTGACCCGTAGCAAACTGGGCTACCTGGGATTAATGAACGAGGATGAAACCGCCATGAACGTACAGTTCTGGACCCGGGAAGCCATGGCCGGATGCAAAGTACAGGGCAAACCCCTGACCTTTCCGCTGGAAAACGCCGGGCTGTGGGGTGAAGCGGTACGTCAGCGCCGCCCCATCATCACCAACGATTACAGCGCCCCTAACCCCTGGAAGAAGGGCACACCGGAAGGCCATATCAAGCTGATTCGCCACATGAACCTGCCGGTAATCGCCGGTAATAAAATCGTCTTGGTGGCCGGTGTCGGCAACAAGGAGGAGCCATACACAGAAGACGACGTACAACAACTGAGCCTGCTGATGGAAGGCATGTGGCGGCTGATCGAGCGCAAACGCGCAGAGGATGAACTAACACAATACCATGCACAGCTGGAGGATACCGTCAAGCAGCGCACGGAAGAGTTAAGGCTATCACGGGATGCCGCCGAGGCCGCCAACAAGGCCAAGAGTGCGTTTCTAGCCAACATGAGCCATGAGCTGCGCACCCCTCTCAATGCCATACTTGGCTTCTCCAGCATCATTCGTCAGGATCCCCTGCTCACAAAGAATCATAAGCGGAACATCGATATCATCAACCGC
>JASFJX010000427.1:0-4281 GCA_050119385.1 Candidatus Thiodiazotropha sp.
AGCTCGATAAAAAATAAAAAAACCCGGTACTCTGTAGAGCCACCGGGTTGAGATTTTGCACGGAGGCTCTGTCAGCCTCCAACGGGGAAGGCTAAATTATCGGATAGGTATAATAATCAGCTGCAATTTGGCATGACGCTTCAGATTGCACTGCTTGTAAATTGTTGAACAAAGTTTTCACCTTCATGTTATGACCCGTTTTGCCTGTAGTGGGCTTTGTAATAAGTGCTGTGAGGTTAGCACTGCTCTGTAAACAATACAAGTTTGTTTGTGAATAACATTGACCGAAGTTAATTTAGATGTTAACTTTCGCCTCCCTTGAATGAGCACGGTTTTATGGCACAGACATACTCAAATTATTGGAGCACTCAATCCAAGCCTATTGTTAAGGCCTGTGATCGTGCATCTATTTTGACATTTATAACATAGCCTTCATCTCAGAGGAGGCTTAGCCCTCCAGGTGAGTGATACTAAAGCCTTGATGGGCCCCATTCAGAGAATGGATGTTCGTCAGGGTTTTTTTATGTAACAAAACTTTTTTTGGTGTTAGTCATGCGGACATACGACAAATTGATTGAAGCAATAACAAACTGCCGAAAGTCAGGATTCTTGTACCTGTCTTTCGGCCGTTTTGTTCGAGACAACAAGAGAATGCCCTGATCGACCACGACCACCTCAAAGGCTTGGAAGGTCAGGATGGACTTTTCGAGCGATACCAAACAGGTATTAATGGTGGTAACAATGAAATTATCAAAATTACGAAATATTGGCATTATTGCGCATGTAGACGCAGGAAAAACAACAGCGACTGAACGGATTTTATTTTATAGCGGCAAGCGTCATAAAGCCGGTGATGTACATCACGGTACAACAACGACGGACTTCTCACCGCAAGAGCGCAAACGTGGTATCACGATATATAGTGCGGCGACTACGGTATTCTGGCAACAACACCAGATTAATATCATCGACACGCCGGGACATATTGACTTCAACATTGAAGTCAACCGTTCTCTACGCGTGCTCGACGGTGCAGTCGTGGTGTTTGACGCTGTTGCTGGTGTCGAACCGCAATCGGAAACCAATTGGCGCTTAGCCGACAAGTATGGCGTACCCCGTATTTGTTTTGTCAACAAAATGGATCGTGCCGGTGCAGACTATATACGTACCATCGAGATGATAGAAACACGTCTCGGTGTCGTTCCTGTACCACTACAACTTCCTGTTGGCCATGAAGAGGGCTTTCGTGGTGTGATTGACCTGATTACACAACGTATGTATCTCTGGCCCGATGACAACAGCGCCATGAAGGGCTACCAAACGCACTCGATATCTGATGATTGCATGGTTGATGTTGAGTGTTATCGGAGCCAGTTGCTCGAAACTGTTGTGGAGTTCGATGATGCGGCACTTCAAGCCTATCTTAGTGGGCAGCCGGTCAGCGAGCAGCAATTGAGAGCGGCGATACGTAACGGTACCATCGCAAATCAGATCGTTCCTGTGCTCTGTGGTACAGCTTTCAAGAACAAGGGAATTGAACCCCTGCTTGATGCGGTGGTGGCCTATTTACCATCGCCGCTAGATCGGCCCGCGATTGTCGGTATAGATCCGGTCGATGGAAAGGACGTTGTACGTACAAGTTTGAACACTGAATCGTTCGCCTGTTTAGCGTTTAAAATTGTGACAGACAAGCATGGAACACTGACCTTTGTTCGTGTTTACAGTGGTCAACTGGCGCCAGGTGATATGGTGTTGAATCCAGTGTCGGGATGTAAGGGACGTGTTGGTCGCATCTATGAAATGCAGGCGGACAAACGCGAAGCTAAGGCGTTCGCTCAGACGGGTGATATCGTGGCACTGGCTGGATTGAAGCATGCTAAAACAGGACATACGTTGTGTGATCCAGAGTATCCGCTGATATTCGAGAGCATTTCAATACCGGTGCCGGTAATCGATATTGCCATCGAGGCGGAAAGCTCAGCCGATCAATCGATGTTGGTGAAACACTTGCATAGCTTTGTCAATGACGATCCGAGTTTGTTGTTACGATCGGACTCCGATAGCGGGCAATTGATATTGTCTGGTATGGGAGAACTGCAACTGGAAGTGATACTAAACAGGTTAGTGGACGAGTTTGGCCTATCGGTGAAAACCGGTCAGCCGAAGGTTTCGTATCGGGAGACGATTTCGCACACGCGGGAAGTCCATTACCGTTACAAGAAACAGGATGGTGGACCTGGGCAGTTCGCTGAGTTGCGGTTGAAGTTTGAGCCATTGGAACGCGGCGCAGGTATTGAGTTTGTTAATTCGATTTCAGGTGGCGCGATTCCCAGAGAGTTTGTTCCGAGTGTCGAAGTTGGTATACAGCGTGCTGCGCAAACTGGCGCACTTGCCGGGTATCCGCTAGTCGACTTCAAAACAACATTGTTGGATGGCGATTATCATGAGCAAGATTCATCGCCAATTGCCTTTGAGATAGCGGCATCGTTCGCATTCCGAGAGGCAGTGAGGCAAGCCAAACTGGTCTTGCTTGAACCAATGATGTCGGTTGAAGTCACGACACCTAGTGATTACTTGGGTGTATGCATCGGTGACCTGAATAGACGCCGTGGGTTGATACAAAGCCAGCAACCTGGGAACAGGATGACTGTGATCCAAGCGCATGTTCCATTGGCAACAATGTTTGGTTACATCAGTGACTTGCGAGCACTAACATCAGGGCGGGCAAACTATACGATGCAATTCGACCACTATGCGATTGTGCCGTCTGGTCTGGTTGAGCAAGTGACTGGTTAATCCGGTAAAATGGCGTAAACTTGAAGGGTGCCTATTGGTGCCCTTCCTTTTTTGATTTTCATTTATGAATGCAATCGATAGCAGCGGTTTCATATGGGAATGAAAAATAATGGATAGGTATCAATCAAATGCTTTGAGCAGAAAATGCCCGCGATAATCTTCGCAGAGTATGCAAGTCAGGTCTTATTGAAGAGACCGTGAACGACAAAATGGAGAAACAGATGAACCAAATCGATACCCCACAGGAGACCCTCTACACCCTCAAGGAGACCACTGCCAACCCTGCACCGCTAGGACTCTGTGCATTCGGTTTGACCACGGTGCTGCTTAATCTGGCTAATGCCGGTTTCTACCCCCTCGATGCGATGATTCTGGCGATGGGAATCTTCTATGGGGGCATTGCTCAGGTAATCGCCGGAATGATGGAGTGGAAGAAGGGCAACACCTTCGCCACCACAGCCTTTACCTCCTACGGCCTGTTCTGGCTCAGCCTTGCCGGTATCCTGATGCTGCCGAAGCTGGACCTCGCCAACGCGCCCAACGCCGTGGCAATGTCGGCCTACCTGGCGATGTGGGGCGCTTTCACCCTGATCCTGTTTATCGGCACCCTCAAACTCACCCGCGCCTTGCAGTCAGTTTTCCTTACCCTTACCATCCTCTTCTTCCTGCTCGCCATCGGTGACTATACCGAAAGTGCCACAATCAAGTCTTTCGCTGGTTACGAAGGCATGCTCTGTGGTGGACTGGCGATCTACACAGGATTGGCCCAGCTGCTCAATGAGGTCTACGGACGCGAGGTCTGCCCATTAGGATGAACTCCTCTCGAATGTACAAGAACAAAATTGTGTTTAATAAAAAACTGCCATTTGGATTAGACCACACCTTAGAAGGAACGATGAAAGCTTACGTTGACTGAAGAGAAGAGTGGAATTGAGGCGGAATATGCATTACCAGTCCGGTTCATGGTGAAGCTGCTTAAGCTTATGATTGCCAGAACAGTTGCTAGCGGAATATTCGTAACAAGTATGGCGTGTATGTTGACAAGTGACGTTTGAATAGAAGGATAGGACACTGAGAACCAGAAAAGGAAAACTATTTAACACACAAGTTTCTTGGATCATTTATACTTGTTGTGTACTTGTTTCATTGATGCCAATAATCGGTCTCTACATCAATGATTGGCTCGATATGCAAATACCTGGTTACGAAAATGCGACATACCCTATTTTGTTTTTATTTTATGGAACTCCAATATACTTTATAATTAGTATTGTATTGTTTTTAATAAAAGCTCCCAAACCCTATAGCTACTGGATTAAGTCTTCCTCGGTAATATGCATGCTTTATGTTGTCATGATCTGGGCTCCCCTTTTTTTGTGGGACGTTGCATTATTCTGAAATTAATCAGCAAAAAGAGAGTCATAACCAAGACGATTTTTTTATCAAGGTGTTCAAAGGTGGGACAGTCAGACAAGTATAGGATCT
>JASFJX010000428.1:0-4279 GCA_050119385.1 Candidatus Thiodiazotropha sp.
TTGTCGAATACAATTATGTCCACGGTCACTACTAAACAGTTGGTTAAAGTGTTTGTGGGATTTTTGCGGGAATCAGTCCCGCATTGTCGTGAACAATCCTGCAAATGAGGCAACGGGCGTCTCGGTAACTTATTGAAAAATAAGGGCCTGCAATCTCTTTTGCGTACTCTTAATCCATTGGTCGTAGGTTCGAATCCTACATGGCCCACCAAACAGTAAACGAAGCCCGGACCCAGCGTCCGGGTTTTTTTTCTACAAAGGAGATTCGAACCTACGACTTCAAACAAGTCAGGTTCGACAGCCGAGCATGGCGAGGCTGAACGTGGGAGCGCAGCGACCGCGACCCGAAGGGCGAGGCGCAGCCGAGTAATCCTACATGGCCCACCAAACAGTAAACGAAGCCCGGACCCAGCGTCCGGGTTTTTTGTTTCTACAAAGGAGATTCGAACCTACGACTTCAAATAGGCCTGGTTCGACAGCCGAGTAATCTTACATGGTTTATAAGCGTAAAATTAGGTGCTGCGTGTAACACGTAGCCCCTTTTTTATTGCTCAATCCGGGTGACCTCATTTGCCGGTGGTCGTAACAGTTCTTGAATAAGAACCCGAAAAGGTGTAACAGAGAATAATATGTTTTAAACCTGCTTCGAGGGAATTCGATGTTCAATAGCGCCGATATCCATACCGTGACAGACTTCAGCCGAAAACCTGCCGAACATATCAAGCGGCTGGCCAAGACCAAGCGCCCGGAGATCCTGACCGTAAACGGCAAGGCTGCCGTAGTCGTCCAGGACGCAGAAACCTATGAAAAAATGGCTGAATTGGCGGACTATGCGGAGAGCATTATCAATATCCGCCAGGCACTGTCCGAAGAGGGAAGACCTGTTGGCGAGTTTGCAGCAGAGTTTGAAGCGAAGCATGGCATTAAACCTGGATTCCGCAGTTGACCGCTAATTTCTGACGTAAGGGAATAGTCATTAACGGCGAACGACGCCTTGCCGGGCACACCGAGATTTCCCACAAATCCATGTTCAACTGCGGATTCTAGGTTATACGTTGAAACAATACCGAGTAGATATAAAACCCACAGCCGAAAACGATCTCGAACAACGCTATCTGCAAATAGCCGAAGAGTCACCCCAGAATGCTGTTAGCTGGTATCTGGATATGATCTCCGCAATTGAAAAACTCGACACCCTGGCGGAGCGATGCCCCATTGCACCGGAGGATGTGGATATACGCTTGGGAATCCGGCATTTAACCCGCATGTTTCATCCGGGAACGCGATGATCGTGCCGGGATCGTTGTTCAGATGCGGATTTGCGATTGAATTAATAGCCAGCCTATTGATGATTGAGCAAATACCGCAGCTGGACGGCGAGACCGGTGCGAGGGCGCGTTCAGCGTAGGCCGATTACACTTTGTACTTTACTAATATTCCTGAATTATCAAGCAAAAACTTTAAGTAAGTTAATTATACAAGCGACCGGATGAAACATGCGGGTTAATCATCGGTAATTATCAAGTCCTCTATGTCATTAGCAATGATGTCGTCGAGGTCCTCCATATTCGTCATGGCAGGCATGACAGAAAGCTATAGGCTGTAAACAGCCACCAGTGATTCAATTGACTGTTACTCTTTGAAGAGTTCAACCCAAAGCCGGACGACTTCATCCACCACTGGTCGTAACTTTCTTGGGATCAAGCTAATGAAGCATAACTCACACCTAACTCACACACCCAGTGCGCCGAGCAAAATCGGCAAGAGATTGGTGGTTAAAGTCCTCTACCCGGCACCTAACTCCACCTAACTCATACCCACTCTAAAGGCACCTAACTCAGACACGGTAGGTTCAAGGTTAATGTCCTTACTTCATCGGCGGCCTCTGGCGGGCGGTATGCACCAGGGCCAACACCCAAACCGTGCCTGCGTCGATCTCATACACTAGCCGATAGCTTTCATGCGGTATCAACTCGCGGGCGCCTGGAATCTTGCTCGTCGTGCCCATCTTTGGGTGCGCGGTCAGCCTGGCGGCGGCATCGCTGAAAAGCTCATCCATGCGAACGGCCGCGCCGGGATTGTCGGCTGCGATATAGTCCCAAATGTCGGCGCGGTCTTGTTCCGCCTCTGGCGTCCAGACAACTATCACGTCTGGCCAGCCGCTACCTTGTTGCGTCTGGCAGCGAACTCGGCTTCAACTTCATCATTCGACCGGCCACGGCCGGCACGCATCGAGGCGCGGCCGGCTTCAACCTTGCGCCGCAGGTAGTCGTCATATTCGCGGGCCTGGCGGCGCTGCTCGATGTAGCCGCGCATCAGCTCGCGCATGACCTGGGACGCTGGCCGATCTTCGCCGGCCGCCTCAGCCATGAAGTCGGCGCGTAGCTCTGGTTCCAGCTTCATCGTGAAAACGGCTTCTTTCGACATGGTGCGCTCCTTTGTAAAGGTACTAACACAGTATATACTTTATCAGTATCACACGCACGCTGAAATTGTCTTTCGGCCGCTGGCTCAGGCGGCGCATTGAGGTCGGGAAATTGAGCTACACCTAGCTCAGACGCCCTAACTTAGACGCCAACTTCGCCAACTTAGACACCCACTCTAAAAACCTTGAATTCAGAGGGTATCACAGGTGGTGCACTTCATTTTTGACTGCAGGTCAGATGAGCTGGGCTTTTTAACGATGGGTGTCTCGACAGTCTTTTATGAAGATGCTGTCAATTGCAGGAAGTGGCTTTGACGCGATAGTAGGTTCAATGTATTAGCATGGTACAGGCAATGGAGAGTGCCGGCAGGCGTCTGGTGTAGTTCAACACCTTGGCTTGCCGGCAGGTTAGCGCTTAATAGCAATTACTGGATGTCTATCTCAACACCGTCAACATACACCTTGCAACCGGAAGTCTTACAAGAGATGTTGCTATTGGTAGCATCCTCGTTAGTGAGTGAGGTCAGATACGAAGTGCCTGTGGCTACCCACTGACTGTCGGCATCCAATGTCAAAGTGACGCTCGACCCAGTATTATCTGAATTTATTGCACCGATCAGTGACGATGGGGCGCTGTTGCTCGACTTGAGGCTAATGTCGGCGGTACTTACATCATCGACGATCACATTACCCGTCAGACTCACGTCATTCGCTATTAAGGAGGTGGTACCCCCTTTGTAGTTCCAGTTGGTATTCAGCGCAGAAAGCAACAGTGTCGGGCAACTATTGTTAATCTCGACATCATTCAACTCGATATACGCTGTCTGGTTAGCGATGGCGAATGCGGCGCAGTTTTCAGTCGCATCCGATGAGGAATTGCTGGTATCGGTGTAGTTGTAAGTTCCACCCGTCATGGTAAAACAGGCACCGGTCCCGCATTCGCTATTATTGGCATCGCCCGACATGCTCTGGTAGAGAAAGACACCGCGATGCTCTGTGAGACCGGATGTCGCGTTAAGCGTCACATTGTTCAGCGTTACGATGTTGCTGCCCTCGATTACCACGGCCTCGGCATTGCTCGCAGTGAAGGTCGCGTCGGTCGCTGTGATTACGCCGGTGGAGTAGATGCCGGCGGAACGCATGCCGGAGGCGGTATAGCTGCCACCGATGACATCAATGGTGCCGCTGCCCCGATCGGTACCGACCACTGAACTGCTTGTGCCGGATGTGGTGGCATCCACATTGTTCACTATCATGCTGCCTCCTCCCGCGGCAAAGAGTCCATGAGCGAAATCATCAGTTGCTACAATGGTCATGTCGCTGACGGTTGTCGTTCCTGTGCCGTAGGCGAACACAGCGTTAGCCCCGGATCCGGTAGTGTCGATGGTACCGCTGTTAATCGTTAGGTCGCCGCCATCGTAATTGAGTACCGCGGCATTGAGACCGTAGAAGCTGCTTTCCTCGTCCGATGAGCTATCACCGGTAGTGCTGATCACAGGGTTGTTCAACGTCAGCTCAGTACTGCTACCGGTTATACAGATAGCACTCTCATCGGTCGAGCTGGCCTCATAGGTGCCGTCCGATTCACTCAAGGTGCCAGAGTCAAGCAGGTATATCGCTGTACCGTGACCACAGACACCCGAAGACCAAGAGCCGGTAGACACCTGATCATCGTCGGAAATGTCGTCGTCAGAGGAATCATCATCGGATGGGGTTTCATCCTCAGGTGGGGTTTCATCCTCAGGTGGGGTTTCATCCTCAGGTGGGGTTTCATCCTCAGGTGGGGTTTCATCCTCAGGTGGGGTTTCATCCTCAGGTGGGGTTTCATCCTCAGGTGGGGTTTCATCCTCAGGT
>JASFJX010000429.1:0-4276 GCA_050119385.1 Candidatus Thiodiazotropha sp.
TCAACAAAGCTGTAAATGGATTCAAAGGCGATCGTATGTCAGGTTTTATTGTTGCCAGTGAAAACGGAGATAAATACAAGGCAATGGAGCGATTGTTCCGCTTGACAGATGCAGGAAATGTTTTTTATCTGTCTGGAGGAATCATGGAATTTAAGCGTTACCTGAGAACGCATTCAGCTCAAGTTGCACGCTTGGCAAGAGGCTTTAAAGAACCTCATAGGTGCGGTGGATGATACCTTGTTGCAGACAGGCACAAAGCGGCTGAAGACAACATATTTGGTTTGCCGGGTTGATAATGGGTTTACGCAGAAGTTCCACGATTGATCATACAACAGGAGATTAATTCTCAAGCGCAAGCCGGTTGTTCCGCGATCGATTAAGTAATAGGAAATTAACGCTTAAACCCAGCTTGGCTATTGCTTGCAGAGATAGCGTAAAAAAGGAATTATAATCATATAAATTTGCGAATTTATTAAAAACACAAATTAACAAATAAATAACCTTGAATGAACAATTAATCGCTGTTATGTTACATTTCAAATGTCGATTGGAGCAGTACAGTCAGTGGTTCAAGCAAGGATGTTGAGTGATCAATTCAAACACAATCTCACCAGTCACCTCCCTCTTTTCTTTGGTCGAATAAAACAAACGATTTTGCTTTATGGTTTAGCGATTTGTCTTGCCGCACTATCAATGAATGTCGTTGCGCAACAGGTGAAAACTGAGCTAAAGCCAGAAAGCCGACTATCGACTTCAACAAATGGTCTACTTGGCCGAGGCTTCAGGCAGAAAGCTGCATCTTATGACTGTACAGCAATTGCTGAAAGAGAGACCGAAAAGGCAAAGTTTGAGCATGACAAAAGCCAGGTTGAGAGTCTCGATAAAAATAGAATCATAACTAAATTCAACTGCCTGGTATCTGCCATAGGGATCTATGAACAATGGTCCAAAGATGAGGTTTTGCTGGTTGATGTCAGGAGATCGAGTGAGTATGAGAGATATCGGATCCCCGGATCACTAAATTTGGCGCCATTTGTAATCAAGTCTAAAGCTTTTCTCAAGGATAAAAAGATAGTGCTTGTCAATGAGGGGCGATCACTCACACAGCTGGATAAATTGTGCAATCAATTAAAGAGCCAGGGTCTTCAGAGCGTTGGCGTCATGGCCGGGGGACTTTATTCTTGGTTTCAGTCGGGATACCCGATAACGGGTGATAACCTTGCGATATCCAAGCTGAATCAGATAACGCCGGCTGAACTGATATCTGCCTTGGGCGAAAGAGATTGGCGATTCATCGATATAGACAATTCATTGCCAGCGTTAGCTGATTTATTGCACGCCTCAGAGGTCATTGAATATCAAACCAATACGACAACTTTTATCTCTTCAATCAACAAGGCTGTACGGGGATTCGAAGGCGATCATATGTCAGGTTTTATTGTTGTCAGTGAAAAAGGGGATAATTACAAGGCAATAGAGCGATTGTTCCGGGTGACAGATGCAGGAAATGTTTTTTACTTATCTGGGGGGATCGCGGGATTAAAGCGCTACCTTAGCACGCATACGAGGCAAACCTCGCGCTTGGCAAGAGGCTTTAAAGAACCTCACAGGTGCGGTGGATGATGTCTAAAATAAGATGGATGTCTTTTGTAGCCTTACTTGCCGTGATAGCGGGAGTGATCTATTACCAATTGACTTTTAATCAAACTGACAAAATTGTCACATATCCTATACAGCGTACAGTCAAATACAGCTTTACTTTAAGGAATCCGCACAATTATCCGCTGGAAAAGGCCGAGTTGTTTGTTTATGCACCTATCGGGGTGAGTGTGTTTCAACAGTTGGAATCGCTCACTTCCAGCCATTCATTTAAATTGATGGATGACAGAAGCGGGAATAAACAGATGGCCTTTGCCATCGAAGACTTGCCGCCCTATGCCTCCAAAACGGTCTCGGTTACAACGTCACTCAATCTGTCAGAAGAAGGTAATGAGCCCGAAGTCATCGGAAATGAAGTCTATTTAAGCGATGGGAAATACATCGGTTTGAGACATCCTGAGATTCAACGATTGGCCCACAGGCTTAAAGCCGACACCCAGCAAGGTACAGTAAAAAGAATCTATCGCTGGATGATAAGGAATATAAAAAAGTCGGGTTATGTCAAACATGATTTAGGCGCACCTGATGCGCTTGAAAATAAATCAGGGGACTGCACTGAGTTCATGTATCTGTTCAGCGCCTTGGCTAGAGCCAATGGTATTCCGACGCGTAATATGGCGGGTTTCGTGGCGAAGGAGAACAGGATTCTAAGGCCTGCGGATTACCACAACTGGAATGAAGTCTATATAGATGGGGCGTGGTATCTGGTAGACACGAACAAGCAGGTTTTCATGCAAAAATCGTCTGAATATATCGCCATGAGACAGATTGCCGGTTCAGCGCGAGATCAGTCCATGGATTCTCAGAGTTTTTTTTCAGCACACGCAGATATACAGGTGTCAATGAACTGAGCATGCAAAGTCATGATTGACATTCTGTCGAATGGACGCTGATTGAGATAGGTAAGAGTGTCTGTGTTGCTTATGGGGTTATGCAGACATTCTCAGGATTAAAACAGTTGGAGTCGTGGCCGCAATTTTTTCAGCGGTATGCGGTAGGGATCTAAGGGGAAATAAGTTGTTCAAGGATTTCAAGTCAATCGCCATCACACTTTTGATGGTTGGAGCGCTTTATCACTCGACTGCGAATGCCGACATAGAACATGCGGGGCAGTTAAGCGAGGATGAAATCTGGGACAACTCGGATACACATCTTGTTACCGGTGATATTTACATCCCCTCCGGTATCACCCTGACCATCTCATCAGGTGCAATGATAAAATTTGCAGCGTTGTCCGATTCAAACAATCTGGGTACAGATGCTTCACTCAGCGAACTGATCGCCGATGGTGGCACGCTCATCATCGAAGGCAGTTCCGCGGACAAAGTCATCCTGACCAGCGATGCGGACACGCCGGCGGCGGGGGATTGGCGGGGCATCCGGGTGATCAACGGCGGTGAGTTGAGCCTGCGTCATGCGGAGATCCGCTACGCGGTTACCGGTGTGGACTATGTTCAGGACGGCGAGGTGACGCGCAGTCCGGTGATCGAGGACAACGTCTTTGAACAGCTCAGCAGCAACGGCATCTACCTGGAGAGCCAGGGCGGGGCGCAGATCACCCTGAGCATTGCGCGCAATAGCATGAGCAACCTGGGCCACCGGGGCGTCTATCTGAATAGTACTAACGCCAACACCCTGGTGCAGGGTTTGATCGAGGACAACAGCATCACCTCGACGGGACTCAACGGCGTCTACTTCTATGCCAACTCCCAGGCCCGTCACGACCTGACGCTGAGCGGCAACACGATTCAGATCACTGGCAGTGCCGCCACTAACGACAACGACCGGGCTGGCTTGTGGCTTAGCCACAGCTACAGCGGCAGCACTATTTCAGACTACGACATCAACAGCAATGAGGTCAGCGCCAGCGCCTCCTACGGTTTTTATGTTTATCATTGGTTTGCGAATGTGAATCTGATGCTGTTGGGCAACAGCATCCACGATAACGCCAATGACGGTATCTATAGCTACGGTTATTACCTAACGGCGAACCTCTCGCTGGCGCATAACAGCGTGTATGCAAACGCGGGTAATGGTATCCGCCTGAGTGACAGGAACGTCAAACGGGTGACCGACATCAACGCCACCCTGGTGCTCAACGATGTATACCAAAACACGGGCAACGGCGTTAATTTGTATCTGGGCCGCCCGGCCCATGTGGTGCACAACAGCATCCACGAGAACGGCGGGCGGGGTGTCCATCTGGACTTGACCCAGAGCAGCTACGTCAACTTCAACAACCTCTACGGCAACGACAGCAGTGACGGCATCGCGCTCTACAACAACGGAGCGGCGGCGGTGGACGCGCGCTACAACTGGTGGGGCGATACCCTCAGTGCCGAGATCGCCACGGGGGACAACCCGACGAACCTGACCGGGATCTACGACGTCTACGACGATAGCGCCAAGGGTTCGGTGAACTACAGCGACTGGTTGGATGAGGTGCAGAGCGAGCCGCTGCCGACCGATCCGGTCTCCTGGGTGAAGAGCCCGTCGGACGGGCTGGTGATCAAGGCGGCGAGCTACCAAATCGACGGCTCGGCCTCCTCGCTGAGCGAGATCGACCGGGTGGAGGTGAGTACCGATGGCGGCATCACCTGGGAGCTGGCTACGGGCA
>JASFJX010000430.1:0-4275 GCA_050119385.1 Candidatus Thiodiazotropha sp.
CCGACAAGCACCATGAGTTCGCCATCGTTGACTATGAGGTTCAATTCATGGATTGCATGGATACCACTACCAAAGCTTTTACTGACATTGTTGAATCCGATGATTGCCATATTTAACCCTTTATCGCCGTGCTTGCCACGCCCGCTACGAACCAGCGTTGAAAGATGACAAAAACCAGTAACACCGGAGACACCATCATCATTCCGAAGGCGAGGATATCGCCCCATTGCAGAGGTGGCAGGGTATAGAAACTGGCGATAGCTACCGGTAAGGGGCGCACTGCGGGACCAATGGTCACCATTGTGGGCCAGAGGTAGCTGCCCCACCAGGTGAGAAAAGTGAGAATGGCGACACTGGCGAATACCGGCTTGGCATTGGGCAAGATGATGCTGAAAAAGATGCGCAGGGTCGAGGCGCCATCGATGCGGGCCGCCTCTTCCAACTCTTTGGGCATGCCGATGAAAAAACTGTAGAAAAGATAGATCGAGAAGGCATTGGCGATGAAGGGCACAATCTGTACGGCATAGGTATCGCGCAGTCCGAGAATGGAGGCGGCGTAGAACAGGGGTACCGCAATCGCCTCGAAGGGCAGGATCATCAGGGCTAAAACCAGATTGAACAGTAGATCCCGTCCACGCCACTGCAGGCGTGCGAAGGCGTAGGCGGCCAGTGAGTTCACCACCAGGCCGGAGATGACGATGCAACTGGTGATAAACAGTGAATTGAAAAAGAAGCGGTGAAAATCGCTGCGGCGGAATACATCGCTATAGTTTTGCAGGGATATGTCATATGGCAGGAATGCGGCCATAGAGCCGCTCTCCAGCAATACGCGATGATCCGGTTTCAGACTGCCCAGGAACATCATGATCAATGGCGCGATGAAGAGTATCACCATTCCGGCGAGCAGCAGATAACTCAAGAGGATTGAACCTGGGGCAGGTCTCATGCAACTTCCCGCTCATGATGGCTAAAACGGCGCTGCAGCCAGGTGACGGCGAGTACGAGTAGAAAGAATACCACTGTCATGGCGCTGGCGAGCGCCACCTGTTGGCGGGCAAAGGCCGCTTGTACCGTTTCATAGATGACGGTTGTTGTGGTGTTTTCGGGGCCTCCCCGGGTCATGATCTGTACCTGGTCAAACAGGCGAAAGGCGAGAATGGTAGTGATCAGCATGACGAAGATCAGCGGATTACGCAGTTGTGGTAGCGTGATATGGATGAGTTGTTGGCGTCGACCCGCCCCATCCAGCGCAGCGGCCTCATAGAGTGTCTGGGGAATGCTCTGCAGGCCGGCGAGAAGAATGACCATCTGAAACCCTACGCCCTGCCAGATCGACAACAGCATAATGCCGGGAAAGGCCAGCATTGGGTCGCGCAGGAAGTCCCTGGCCTCCCATAGACCAAAGCTCGCCTGGGTAAGGAAGGCGTTCATCATACCGTTCGGGCCCGGGGCATAGATCAGGGACCAGATGACCGCGACCAGGGACATGGGGAAGACCACCGGCATAAAGAAAAGGGTGCGAAACGCGACAGTGCCGGGCAATCCCCGATTCAGCAGCAGTGCCAGGGCGAGGGCGAGTGCTGTCTGCAGGGGCACCACGATCACCGCAAACAGGAGGTTGTTGAGGAGTGCCCGCATGAATCCGGGATCGCCGAGCAGATAGAGAAACTGGTCGAAGCCGACAAAATTCACCGCTAGCGGTGAACCCAGGCGCAGGTCGGTGAAGGCCAGCACCAGGGCGGTGGCGAAGGGCAGGAGGATAAAAAGCAGCAGTCCCGCCAAGGCGGGAATCGCCATCATTACGGCTGTCGTGGTTTGATCATTGAGCCGGCGTTGCTCGCTCAAGGTTTTTCTTCCCCTTGCCAGGGATAGCCCTGGTTGTCAGCGATTTCACGATCGATCACCTCCACGGCGCTGTCCAGTACGCTTTGAACATCGCTGCCGCTGCGGATGCGATCGACAATCTTTTGAAATTCGGCGGTGATGATGGGATAAGCCGGGGTCCGTGGGCGTGGTACGCCATACCCACTATTCAATTGTTCAAAAAACAGATGAAGTGGTCCATCCGGTCGATAGAGAGGAGAGGCGGCGATGGCCGACCGGGTGGCGGGAACAGCGCTGTTGGCGTTTGCCATGGCCAGCACCTCTTCGGTGGTGAGCAGAAATTCGAGAAATCTGCTCGCTGCCTCGGGGTTTTTGCTGTCGGCTGTAATCGACCAACACCAGGAGCCAAGACCTGTCTTGCTGCCGCTACCGAAATCGGGCAGGGGCAGTAGCAGCAGGTCATCGCCCAGACTCGAACGGTATTGTTGATAGTTCCAGTGTCCGCCCAAGGCCAGGGGTACGCGGCGGCTGGTAAAGGCGGCATCGTCGATATTGGGATCGACCCTGTTGTCCGCTATCCATTTTTGCAGCCTGACCAGCATGGCTTTACTCTGGACGCTGTTGAGTACTCCTTCGCTGCTTTGGTTGTGTTTACGGTCAATAAGATCACCGCCGGCAGATTGCAGCAGTGGTGAAAGACCGTAGGTATACCACTCCCCCGCATAGTTGAGCTTGAGATCGAGTACCTGTCCATCCGGATCCTCCGTGGCCAATTGCTGTAGCGCTGATTCGAACTCATCCAGGGACCAAGGTTGTTGTAGAGAAGGGATGCGCAGCTTTGCACGCTGCAATTTCGAGCGGTCGGCGTAGAGGCCGAGCCCGGAGTCGTAGACGCCAACTGCCCAGAAGCGCCCCTCATAACTGCCTTGGGCGATGATCGAGGGAAGGAGGTCGGCCTCCAGCGCTTTGTCCAGAAGAGTATCGAGCGGGCGCAGATGCCCCTGCCAGGCGTAGGCTGAGAGATAGGGTCCATCCAGTTCGATTAAGTCAGGCAACTCGCCGGCAATGGCCGCAGCCTGGATCTGGGGATTGTAACTCCCCTCGGGGATCAGGGTGAGAATGACTTTGCTATCAGGGTGGGTTTTATTGAAACGCTCGACTTGTTGCTGCAGAACAGTCCGTTCGCTCTCCTGCCCGGCATGAGCCCATACACTGATCAGCTTATTGTCCGCTGTGGAATCGCTCCCCTTTCCACAACTACTCAGGAGGGTTATGAGGGGCAGGCAGATGAACAGAAGTTTAGCTGTGTGAATCAAATTTCTCATGGTTGTGTGAATCCTTACATATGAATGCCAGTCCTAGTGTTGCCATGAAAACCTTGCGATTTTTAGATAGATGTTTTAATAATGATGCCTGATATGGTTTGCAGTTTAATGGACGCTTGCCAGTATGGAGCACGAGAATACGGTTAATTCAAGCAAAACTGTTTTTTTCAGTGATCGGTGCTTTATTAAGATTTCACTTGAATATCAGTTGGTTACTATAAATAACCGTGAATTTCCTAGCCTTCATTTTGTTGGGTTCCTTCCTCGCTTTCTAAATCAGTTACCAGCTTCCAGTCCCGGTAGGATGTTTGCTCCTGAGGACTTTAGCACAGAAGTGCCAATGGTCTCATGCAATCTGGATACCCCCAATGTAATGTCAGGTATTCATGAACTGGATGGTATGCTCGATGAGCCGCGTTTTGAGAAGGCCTGTAACGAAGATATCAATTCAGGGAACGGTGAAAGGGTGTCTGTTTTCATAGGACGAGCATGCATCAAATATCCACACTTGAATGAGTACATATATAGAACTTTTGTCGGCTTAATAGAATACTTGCGCTGGCGTCATAAGTCATTTTTTGTGCCGTCCACATAATCAACTGTTAAGCCCCTATGAATATCGAGCATTATCAAGAGTTCAGAGAACTCGAAGAAAAGGGATTGAAGAAGCAGGCATCAAAAGCGCTGCGTGACTTTATTTCGTCATTCGAAAATGGAAGAGAGAAAGAAGAATGGGTTTGGGAATATTTGCCTACATTAGAAACAAATAGGCATTCGGGAATTCGTCATGAGATATTCCATGAGCTAGTGTACCCAACCTTGAAAGCCGGTTATGAGAACAATGACTTTGCTAGTACTCTTTGGCTGGGTAAGTTCGCACAAAACATATATCAAGCTCAGCAACTTCATGAAGAGCTAAATTGGGTTAGCGAGTTAAGCTTATACAACAAAAGCCACGAAATTGATCCAAGTAACGATGAGGCTAGGTTGCTTTACGCGGTCGTTAGCTATAAAAAATGAAGATATTGGTGGAAAAAGGATTTAATGCAATAGCACTGCTGTCCCGTAAGGAGTGAATAAGAAGGCCTGAAACCCCGATTGTTTTGTTACAATGAGTTCACCACAA
>JASFJX010000431.1:0-4273 GCA_050119385.1 Candidatus Thiodiazotropha sp.
GGGTGTTACCACTATTGCATTGGTTGCTTGTGCTATTTATTATTTATAAATAAAGAATGCTTTTGTATGGACGAACATCTGGCACAGCGTTGCAAAAATGAAGCAATCAAGACACCCACTCTAAAACCTTGAATACGGGGGAGAATCCCATTTAACGGGTGTCCTGAGAACTCTGAGAACTTGAGAACTCTCTGAGAACTATGAGAAAATTTGAGAACTTTATGTGTCCTGAGAATCTCTGAGAATCCTAGAATCTCCTTAGAATCCTAAGAATCTTTGAGAATCTCCAATTTATAAGCTCGATCCAGCAGATATAACCAATCACTTGCGCATTGCCACGTTTGGGGGCCTGGTCCATGAACTTGGCTTTGACGATAAAGGTGACCTGCATGCATTGGACAGCAGTGGCAACCGCACAATCACCCGTTGATTAACAGTGCCGATTCCGGCCGTGTTTTGGCTGATCTGTTCGGGCCTTGCCGGATTGCTTTGCATACGAAGAACCCAATAGGCAGACAAAGACGGAGTGTTGTTTATTGAAGGGTATATTAGTTCCATGACGTCCAGTCTAAACGTCAGCTTACTGCTAGGTGAAGAAAACATTACAAATCAGATTACAAATCACAGTGGTAAAGAGCGTAATGGCAAACAGGGCAGGCTAAATAAAGTAGTAATTTAAGTTGTGTGCTTAATCGTTTAATTATTTGACACAAATTTACAGATCTATAATCTTGTTTACATATATTAACAAGAATGTGCATATGGAAGGTCAAAAGTGAAGTCTCAAGATCGGAAAAGAGCAGCCGCGGCACCACAGCCGGGAATAACATCGATCTTCATAGCTACAGGAAATTGTCTCAACATCACGGAGCTTTCCTGCTCATCTCAGGCTATTGTAGACGAGCAAGCAAACCAGGCCGGTTAATCGAAAAGAAAGATTACAAAGAGGTTTCGGTTTGTTTTTCGATCCATGTCAGAGTTGTTCAGCCTTTGTATTGGCTTTCATGGTGCCTTTTCTGCCCGTTTTTGTCCAAATAAGCACCGATATCTTAACTTGCCGAGTTTTGACTGGCGAGACCAGTCAGCTGACTACACCCACGATATCAGTGAATGTAACTTGGTTATTAACACTATCATCCATGCCGGTGATTTCAATAAAGTCTTTGTCCCGGTTTATGCCTCACCAATTCACAACGAATAAATTATCGAGTAGCAGGGCTATGTCCAGATAGTATTTGGATACGGATAAAACATTTATGGGATTGTGGCCAGCTGTCCTTTTAAAGGATTAGGCGGTAGTGCCAACAAAAACGGAAATAAAAATAATGAGTGGTTGTGGAAGTGCTAAGTTGCCAAACTCCGTTTGGTGTGCAAGGTTAAAGCATGTCTTTATTAGATATGTAATGACAGTGCTGTTATTGAGTTGTTTCCCTCTTATGGCAACAGCCGATGTTGATATTGATATAAGGGTCAGTGGAACCATCAATTCGAATTCTGACTATGTCAGCTATATCGCTTCCATTGAGAATTGTTCCGATCTTTCCAGCCTGCAAGTAAGCGCGGGTAATTTCCAAGACACCTTCGCACCATCGGAGACAACTCGCTTACAAGATACGGCCGCCGGCTGCAGGTTGGATTTCAATGGTACTGGCGCAGGTCGTTATTCGCCACAGGTAACATTAACCTTCCGCGATGGTGCTTCACAGGTTCATACGGAAAGTTTTTATTCCGAGGACAACAGTCCTCAGCTCGCTTTTACCGGGGTCTCTTTCCAACTCATTGACGAACAGCAGTATTTGATTGTCCAGGCCGACGCATCGGATGATGTGGATGTCAGTTATGTGGAGTTTTCCGTCGTAGGTTTAAGGGCCTCGGAGTTGCGTTCCGCGGGTGGCGTAGTCGATGATGCGAAAGCTAGCGCGTTTGCTGATTCAAACGGTGGGGAGCTGGTCTACCCGGTTCGGGATGCACAAGGGACTTATACCCTATCGCTTCCTGTAACATCCTCTTTGGATGCTAATGCTATCGCCCATGACGGTGTGGTGTTGGTGGATTTACTTGCCGTGGACTCGTCGGGCAATCAACAGAGTGCGTCAAAAATAGCGTTTACGGGAGACGATGTGGTAGAGCAGGCGGAGGCCATGCAGGTTTCGCCGAAGAGTATCATCTTCACCAATTTGTTGGAGACGGTTAGCATCATTCCTTCTGTCCAGTTCCAGTTTCGTGGTTTGACCCAACTGGCAGGTCCCGGTAGCGGCGTTAGCTACACATCCTCTCACCCGGATCTGATTGCGGTTACATCGGGCGGTTTGGTTTATCCCCTGGGAGAGACCAATGGGCAGCAGGTTAGCATCACTGTGAGCTATCCGGGGCTGGATCCTGTCGAAATCCCTGTTGAGGTCGATTCCTCAAAATCCATTGTCGGATTACAGGTCGATGAGGTGGATGCCGGTGGTCGATTTGTTTTGCAACGGCTAAATACACCGATTGCCCTGCCGAAGGTGTTTGCCCTGTTCAATGACGGTTCCCGCACAGAGATTGCAAGCCAATTCCCGTTAAATTACACACTGGATCCGGCGGCCGAGGGGATACTGGAATTGATCGAGAATGAGGAATTGATGGCGCATGCCATTATTCCGTCAACAATACCGATCTCGTTGGCAATCGCCTTACAACATCAAACGGATATTACACTTGATTTACCGGTTATTGCGCAGGATGCGTTGCCGGAGATCAGCATGGAACTTCCATCCCGCTTAGAGGCCGGATCAAACCTGGAGTTGAGTGCGGATGCCAGTGATGATGTCGCGGTGCGAAAGGTCCAGTTTTACATGGATGATGCAATCATCGGCGAATTGGACGAGTCGCCTTATGCGATCAATTTAACCCTCACGGATCAGATGATCAACAGCACCCTGAGTTTTAAGGCGATTGCATTTGATAGTGCGGGACAAACCCAGGAAACACTCCCCCAAAAGGTGACAGTAACCTCAGAGCCCGAAGCAGAGTTACCAGCGGTTGAGTTTGAAAAACCCGAGGATTTGCAGCGTTTCACAGAGGGTACGCCTTTTTTGATGCAAGTGGCTGTGCCTCTGGATGAAGAAGAGCTGTTGGCCTCAAACATCGCTTATGTAAATTTTTTCATGGATGGGGTACGTGTGGGCGAGGCGAATTTCCCCATTATTGAAGAAAGAACTGAGTTGGATGAGAAAGGAAAAGAGAAAACCGTCTACTACGAATTGTGGCGATTGGTTAGCGCGTTAAAATCGATCGCCACCAATGAAACAAGCGTCTCTATTTATGCCGATGTTTTCGCAGCCAACGGGGCAAGTAAGCGGGTGCCCGCCCGTTTGATACGGGTTCTTAGCAATCAGGAACCCAGCGCTACGATAATAGAACCTGTTGCTGGCACAGTTGCCAGTGTGGGGCAAGACCTGGATATCGTTGTGCAGTTCAGTGATGATACGCTTCCGGCAGGTGCCAGTGTTTTGTTATTGGTCAATGGTACAGAAATAGACCAGTATCAATACGAGGATTACGAGCACCGTTATGACGGCAGTTTTGAAATCCAGCAAGCAAAGCATCGCTTTACTATACCCATAGTCGAGGAACTGCTCGGGACCACGTTAAACATACGCGCCAGGGTTACCGACTATCACGAAGAGGTTGCGTTTACCCAAACACTGAAAATTCCTGTCAAGCAGGATCAGCCCCCCTCCGTGGCATTGAGTTATCCCACGGAAGGGGCGCGATTCATCGCCGGCCTTCCTATCGAACTACGTGCTGAAGCGACTGATGATGTGGCAATCGCGAGAGTGGACTTTTACGTAAACGGCTTGCTTGTGGGGTCCGACGATACAGCTCCGTATTCTACTGTCTATGACACGATCGAGGATATTTCACAGGAACAGGTGTTGGTGATGTCTGCATCCGTGATCGACAGCAAGGGACAGCGGGGTGAGAGTGCGGAGGTGAGTGTTACCTTGGGCCAGGATGAAGAAGCACCGGTTGTGAATCTGGTATCTCCAGAGATTACCAACACCGAGGGAGGAGTTGAGTATGCCAAGGTGATCGAAGACAGTGAAGTCGTATTGAAAGTTGCCGGTTATGACAATGTCGGGGTGACTAAAGTTATAGTAAAGGGTGTACGCAAGGTGGGTAACCAGTTTGAGTTGACTGGAGACTTGGATGATGTGCTTGCCCCTGAAGACTTCGCTCCGCAACAGATTCCCGGCGCGCTGAAGGCATTTTCTGCCATGAAACTCATCAAGAT
>JASFJX010000432.1:0-4271 GCA_050119385.1 Candidatus Thiodiazotropha sp.
CATCAGGTGAATGGAGACTACCTGCAGGCCGATGAAACCCGAATACAGGTGCTTAAAGAGACCGGCAAGGTGGCGACCTCGGACAAATGGATGTGGGTGGTGCGCGGAGGACCACCCGGGCGACCCTCGGTATTGTTCGACTATGACCCCTCGCGTGGCGAGGAGGTGGCCTTGCGTCTGTTCAAGGGTTTTCAGGGCGTGCTCCAGGTCGATGGATGCGCCTCCTATAACCGTGTCTGTCGTGAAAACGAGCTCACGCGCATCGGCTGCTGGGATCATGCGCGGCGCAAATTTGTCGAAGCCAGCCAGGCGATGCCAGCGCAGAAGAAAGGCGCCAAGGTTAGCAAGGCGGATGTGGCGCTGAGTAAGATCCGCAAACTCTATGTGATTGAGAAGCGCATCGAATCACTGGACCCGCAGCAAAAGCTCCAACAACGCCAAGTCTTGAGTCTGCCAGTGCTGGAAGAATTCAAAAGCTGGCTTGTAGCGAATAGCCGCCGAGTGGTCAAAGACAGTCTGACCTGCAAAGCGATCCATTACACCCTGAACCAATGGGATACCTTGGTGGGCTATTGCGAGGACGGTCAGTTACATATCAGCAATGCCCTGGCAGAGAATGCGATCCGCCCCTTCGCGGTAGGACGGCGTTATGCAAACCTTTCGATTATGTAAAGTTGTCACCAAAGGTATCTACTAACCTTAATCACACAAGGATCAGTATCCCCTTAACTTAACGGTGTCAAAACGGCTTTGACCCTTGCGTAAAATAGCAAATCGATCTCTGATATGGTTTACATAATTACAACTGCTGTAAGAACTTCATGACCGGATCCTCCGGGCGGATGCATAACCTGGTTGAGGTTGGTTCCACTGCCTGCAAAGCTTGTTCTTTCATCGCGAGATCCGCCTCAAGATACCGATGCGTAGTTGCTGGGCTCTCATGGCCTAGCCAAAGCGCGATGACCGTGACATCCACGCCAGCTTGCAACATATGCATGGCCGTCGAATGTCGAATAAGATGCGGAAAGACAGGAGGTATTATCAACTCAGGATACTGTCTTGCAGCCCTCTGTGCGGCCAGTTTTAATCGTGTTGTAAGTCCAACGCGTGTGAGTGACATTCCTGAACGGTTTGGAAACAAGGGCTGGTCAGGTGCACGTGGATACTTCTGCAGCCAGCGTTTCAATTGGATAGCAGTCTCTGGCCAAAGAGGAACTGACCGCTCCTTGCGCCCCTTGCCATGGATGCGGATCCAGGCACTGGGTTCAAGTGTCAGCTCTGACACACGCATCTGGATCAACTCCGAAGCTCGTGCCCCGGTATTGTAAAGCGTGGCGAGCATGATCCGGTCCCGCTGCCCGGACCGGGTTGCGGGATCAGGCGCCAACAGGATCGCCTGCATCTGCTCACGGGAGAGAAAGCCAACCAAAGGTTGCTCAAAGCGCTTCATGGGAATAGCCAGTATGGTCTGTGCCTGTACACTGAGCGCAGGTTCCTCATAGGAGACATAGGTCATAAAAGAGCGGATTGCCGCAAAACGGGCATTACGACTACGTACTGAGTTGTGGCGATCCACCTCGAGATGGTGCAGAAACGACAGGATGAACATCGCATTCAAATCCTCCATGACGATGTCCTTGGGCTGTCTTCCCAGTTGTTGCTGAGCAAAGCGCAACAACAATCGAAAGCTGTCGCGGTAGGCCGCAATGGTTTGTACGCTGGCATGGCGTTGCTGTACCAGATGTTGCAAAAAGAACCGCCGCAGTAGTGCGGGGAAATTCAGCGCTGTGCTCATGACTCGCCTCCCCGCAGCTGCTGAAAGCGTTCACCGGCCATTGCGAGTAATTCTGGCGTGCCGGTCACATACCAGTAGGTGTCCGTGACCTTGGCATGGCCGACATAGGTGGATAGCGCTAGGATATGGCGATTAATATCGAGGCCCTGCGCATACCAGAACTCCAGCCGCCGACAGATGAAGGTATGCCGCAGGTCATGAAGACGAGGCTGGGGATGGCCGCCCCGGGATTGCCACTTTAACGACTTTCTGAGCAGCTGAAAAGCATAGCGCAGAGACTCGGGGGTTGCGGGCCGAGCGCCGTCGAAAACAAAGAAGGCCTTACTGTGTGCACAACCTGGGTAGGCGTCACGCTTGCTTGTATAGTGCTCGAGCGCCTCCCGGGTGGTCTCATGTACCGGCACCCAACGCGTCTTCCCCTGTTTTGCCTGCCGGATAAGTAACAGCCCCTGCTCAAGGTTAACATCCTCACGGCGCAACCCGGTCGCCTCCGAGACCCGCAAACCGGTTGCTGCCATGAGACCAAACAGCATGGCACAGGTTTGGCCCCGCAGCCCACCCGGTGGATGCAACTGATTGCAGGCTGCCATCAATGCGTCTATCTCATCTGGCTGATACAGGTGCGGCTGTAGACGACGATGTCCAGGTCCAAAGAGATGTCTGGGCGGAATCTCTGTGGTCGGATCAAACTGCTGACAGTAGCGGGCGAAGGGGCGTAGCACCTCGATCCGCCGTGCAGCGGTCAACCGCCGTTGCGTACGGGAGGCCGTGGCCCACTGGATCGCGAGTTGCCGCGTCATCGGCCCCTGATGATGTTGCTGTTCGGCAAAGTGGGCAAAGCGGACCAGTTGCTCGCCCTCGATCTGCAATGAATAGCCGGCCTGGCGCCGATCCTGCAGGTAGCGGTTCACGCATTCTCGCATACTCATTGAGCTATTCATGGGCGTCTCCCCGGCCAGGGCATAGCTACTTCGTACAGTGCCGGTAAATCCACCTTGGCATAGAGGATTGTGGTGTCGATCGAGCGGTGTCGCAGCAGATCGGCGATCTCCTTAAAACGGGCGCCACCCTGTACCAACTGGCCAGCCAGCGTGTGCCTTAGGATGTGAGTACCGCGAATGCGCTCATCCAGCCCACAACGCTGTGCAGCGTAGCGGATGGCATTGCGCACGATATCAAGATGAGCTGGGGCATTACTGGGTGGCCGATGCCGTACAAAAACCTCATGCCGCGTTGTTTGTGGACGGCCATGCTGCAGGTAGTCTAGGATGGCCTCCCCTGTAGCCTGAGGCAACGGCAAAGTATCCATCCGTCTACCTTTGGCATGGATATGCAGTACACCGTGCTGCCAGTCGATATCCTGCAGACACAGTTGTGCCACTTCAGCGCGTCGCAGCCCTAGGTCGAGCAGACAACGGGTGATGGCATAGTCACGTTTGCCCGTTCTCCGGTTCCGATCAAAGGCCTGTAGTAGTCGGTTGATCTCCTCTTCTGACAGTACGGATGGCAGGCCTGCCAAGCGCCATTGCGCTACCCTTGGCAGTACGGCGATCAAGATCGTGGTCTGTTCACCCAGGATAGCGCGGTATCGGAAATAACTCCTCAGCGAGATACCGGTAGCCTTGACCGTCCCGGGTGACTTACCAGCAGTGTAGCGTGCCATGAAGGCGGCTACCTGTTCTGGATTGATCTGTTCGAGTTGTACCGGCTCACCGTCAAAATGTGCCATGAGAAAATCTCGCACCTGACGCAGTCTGGGTAGGCGGGTAGCCGATGAGAGTCCACAGACCTCTGTGAGATAGCGGCCAAAGCCTGCCAGTTCTAGGCTGAACTTAGGCAGGGGCTGAACGCGTTGAGGCAGGCAGTGGCCATTTAACCTGAGCTGCCGGATTAAGAGATACATTGCGGCCCGAATCTCGGTGGGTGTGCGTCGGCATCTGGGCGCGCAATGGCATGTCGGTAGGTGTTGTATGAGGAATGCGTTTATATGGTCTTCGCTAAGTTCAGTAAGACGAACAGGCTGCTTGGTAAACCAATGAGCAAAATGTGCAATGCAACTCAGGTAGCCGCTGATGGTTCTGTCCGTATAGCCGCTGTCAACAAGATAGTGTTCAAGGGTCTTAATGTGAGCGCCGATCTCTGTACCAATAAGCCATGCGCGGGTTAGTGGGGTATATCTGGCGTAGTCTGGAATCGACATGTCGAATCTCCTGCGTGACAATGGAGTATCACAACAAGAGCACGGGAAATTATGGAAAGCAACTGACGGATGTCAGTTGATGGTTGGGCACTAATTAGTGGGACAATATGTAGTTGACCGTGCGACAACTTTACATAATCGAAAGGTTTGCATAACGCCGTTTATGGAAATATTTCCATAAAAGGCGTAATTGGTTGTTTGCCGACACGCCCCGTGGAGCTCGAGCTAGTGCCACGGTCTACAGCCTGATCGAAACGGCTAAGGCCAATGACATCG
>JASFJX010000433.1:0-4260 GCA_050119385.1 Candidatus Thiodiazotropha sp.
AACCGAGCGCCACTCCATGAACCGATGCAGTTGTATCTGCCTCACCAAAGGCTTTGACTTCACAGAACTGAAGAAGCATTTTGCTGAGCGTTTTACGTTCAGCATCTACCGGGATGCACTACATCTGGAACTCAGTGGTCACGCTTTCATTTTTGACTATGGTGTTTTGGTATTGTGGGGACTGTCCGACAAAGAGCAGAAGATGCTGTGCCAAGACTTGGAAACGCTGGCCACCGAATCCATTTCCACCCCTGTCACGGACGAGTTCTCCTTTGAAATCAATGCGTCACACAACAGCATACATGGCGATCACATCGCCTTGTCAGGACATGAGCCGCTAGACCTTCTGGCAGTATCCCATGGACTGGCGCAATCGAGCATCCTGGCTGTGTTCGAAAACCAGGCCATTCAGACCATTGAAGAAAATACCGCCATTCCCAGTAGCCTGGCAGAGAATGGCACCATTCGTATTTCCCGCAAAACCATCGGAAAGATGCGCGGCCGCCTCTTTCTGGTCGAAAGCGACATCAACCTGCACTACGGCTTACTCGATACCCCCGAGTTCTTCTGGGACTATCCCGACTTGGAAGAGCAGTATCTGATGACCACACGCTACCTCGATGTACAACCACGCGTAGAGGTGCTGAATCGAAAACTCGGCATTATCCGTGAGCTGTTCGACATGTTGGCGGATGAACAAAAACACAAGCACTCATCACTGCTGGAATGGATCATCATCTGGCTGATCGCCATTGAAATCGTCTTCTTTCTCGGACAGGAGTTGCTTGAATTATTGTGACATTTCAACTTAAAAAATCAGTTGACCGCTCCATTCTGCCACTCACTTGTTGTTCTTATATAAAAGTGTCCGATAGGCAGACTCACCCACTGGGTGAGTCACGCGACAGGGTGCAATCGTCCTATGCTGACTGGGCGAAAACCGTACTGATCAGATAGCTCGAATAGCCCAGGTAACAGGCCAGCAGCACCGCCCCTTCGATGCGGTTTATACGCCCCGGCCCCCGGAACCCGTAGCCGATAACGAATAATGACAGGGTTAGCGCAGCCATCACCAGCATATCCCGGTTGAAGACCTCCGGCCCGACGGCCAGAGGGTCAATCACACCGGCGATACCCACTACTGCCAGGGTGTTGAACAGATTGGAACCCAGGACATTTCCCAGGGCGATGTCATGTTCCTTCTTGCGGGTGGCGATCACGGATGAGGCCAGTTCCGGCAGCGAGGTACCCACCGCGACGATGGTCAAGCCGATAATCAGGTCGCTGACACCGAAACCATGAGCGATTTCCACCGCACCCCAGACCAGGATGCGGGAACTCGCGATAAGCAGTACCAATCCCACCACCAGCCAGAAGACCGCACTGCGAATCGACATTGCGTGAACTTCCAGCGCCTGCACCATCTCGCTTCCCAGTGTGTCGTTTTTCTTCCGCAGCCCCTGCCAGATGGTCCAGATCATCAGCCCGCCGAAAACCGCGAACAGCACGACGGCATCTAACCGGGTTATCTCCCCATCCCAGAGTTGCCATGCCGCCAGTGTGGTTACAAGTGTGAGGATAGGTAGTTCCTTGCGCAGGACCTGCGAATTTACTGCAATAGGGCTGATTAGTGCCGTGAGTCCCAAGATCAGTGCTATGTTGGTGATGTTCGAGCCGTAGGCATTACCAAGCGCAATGCCCGAATTTCCCTGCGAGGCGGCCAGCGCCGAAACCACCATCTCAGGCGCGGAAGTACCGAAACCGATGATCACCATACCGATCAGAAGCGGCGGCATACCGAAATGGCGGGCGGTGCGGGCTGATCCCTCAACGAAACGGTCTGCGCTCCAAACCAGAAGCACCAAACCAAAAACCACGGCGATAAAGGCCAGCGTCATACAGAACAAGTACTCCTTGAAAGTAGATGGACCGGATTATCCTTTCCCCGCCTATTCTCTGCCTGTATGAGCCAGTCGCCTTGACGTTCATCAATACTGGAAATATAGAATACTTGAATCAACGCTATCACTCGCCAGGGTCCGTATCCGGCTGGGGTTTCGTAGCACATTCGCGAAACAAACGTGTTGTGCAACGCCCGCAGACTTCGTCATCCAATTGGGGAACGATATGGCTCAGGGCGTCTTTCTTACTGTCGAACGTGTTCTCTGCACCGATTTCGAAATAATAGTCACCCCTTGTCAGGGTTTCACAGGCACCTTGTTTCAGTCCCACTAAATATAGACTGCCGCCACGCTTTCGACGCTGCTCCGCTTCCTGCGTGAGTAACTCCGCTCCGGCAACATCCACAAAATTCACGCTATCGACCAGCAGCATCAGATGTTTCTGCTTCGTTCGTCGTACCATTTGTTCCTGGAAACGCTCCATGACATGATTCACGGCACCGAACCAGATGGATCCGTCGATGCGTTGGATACGCAACTGTGGGCACTCCGGACGCTCTCCCACTGCCACAAGGCGATTCTTGGGATGAACCGCATCGGGCACCAATGTCGTAAAGGTCGGTTTGGAAGTGCGGCGTAAATAGACCACGAACGAGGCAAGCACCCCCAGCAGAATGGCGAACTCCAACTCCAGAAACAGTGTGGCGAGAAAGGTGATCGACAATACCGTGAGTTCACTGCGGCTGGTGCGGGCAACACGCATGATGTGGTGAAAATCTATCAGATTCCAGGCCACCATGAACAATAGCCCGGCCATGGCCGATTTAGGCAACCAGGCAGTGAGCGGCGCCACGGGAAATATCAACACCATCAGGATCAGACCCGCAAATATCGCAGCCAAGGGGGTTTGGGCGCCCGCATCGTAGTTGACGCCGCTTCGGTTAAAGGAACCGGTGGCCACATAGCTGGAAAAGAAACTGCCGGCCAAGTTCGAAAGACCTTGACCGATGAACTCCCGATTGCCGTCCAGCCGATGCCCTGAACGAAATGCGAGTGAACGTCCGATAGAAGTCGCTTCGGTGATTGCAAACAGGGTGGTCGCCAGGACCGCTGGCGCCAGCTCTCTCAATGCTGCAATGCTCAGATCCGGCATGGAGAGAGGAGGCAAAGCGGCAGGTAGGGCCCCGACAAAAGCGATACCGGCACGACCCTGTCCCAGCGTGTAGCTCATCAACACCGCCAACAGGGAACCTGCCAGAAGGGCGATCAGCATAAACGGCAGTTTGCGGTTGATATGACGCAGTGTCATACCCACAACGAGTGTCGTCATACCCACCAGTGTGGCGAACAGGTTGATCTCGTCGAATTTATCGACGAACAGGGTAACTCGCTCCATGATATTGAGCTGGCGCGGCACATCCACACCAAAGAAGTGTTTGATCTGGCTCGTGGCGATAAGCAGTGCGGCGCCGGCGGTAAAACCCAACACGACGGAGTGGGAGATAAAATTGACCAAAACGCCCATACGCGCCAGTCCAAGTAGCAGCTCCACAATACCAACCAACAGGGTAAGCGTGATGGCAAGGGTCACATACTCCGGCGAGCCGGGAATGGCCAGGCCGCTGATGGCGGAATAAATAACGATGGATGCCGCGGTCGTCGGCCCGGACACCAAATGTCTTGATGAGCCGAACAGTGCAGCGACAATAGTTGGAATCATCGCAGCATAGAGACCGTACTGGGGCGGCATCCCTGCAATGGCCGCGAAAGCGACACCTTGCGGCACTACCAGAAGCGCACCGGTGATTGCGGCATTGAGATCTGCGCGCAGACTGTTTTTGCCGACGTCCGGCAGCCATTCGAAATGAGCCAGTAGCCGTTGCCAAATACCTTGAACATGTTGACTCACAGGGCGTTCCCTCCTACCCCATTCGACCGAATCAGTATTACACCACGAACCGAAACATCAAACTTTTCATCAGCACAATTATCAGCAAAAAGCGTACTATCTCTGTGATCATCAATACTATGTTCCTTACCTCTTCCTTATACAAGATCTACAAGCGTTTTGACTAGGACCTGTAATCCCAGTTTTTTGCATTAAATGGGATCGCGCTTTCCGATCGGTTGATTTGGCCAAGTCTACTTCGACTCAATTCCTTCAAAAGATCGAGCTGAACCTGTTTTATCCCGACCAGGCGCTCCCATTGATGCGACAACAAGTGAGCCATTTTTTCGTGCAGATGCCTTATCTCCAGCTCAAACAATCGGAAACAATCGGGGACATATTATGGACACCCCGCTATCCGGCATCTATGTGCCAAACTTGAAGTGGCGTGCTAATCAACCAACAAGCAAC
>JASFJX010000434.1:0-4259 GCA_050119385.1 Candidatus Thiodiazotropha sp.
ATTTTGGTCGGCTATTTGCTGGTTGCAATATATAATGAGTTTAATAAGAAGTTTAATAAGACACCCACCCAGTTTAATAACAGTTTAAGAGTTTAAAGTTTAATAACAAAGTTTAATAAGACACTCACCCTAAATTTGCGGTCAGCATTTGCATCATTCTTGCGGCGCTTGTTTGCCAGGGCCGCGCGCATAATGGGGTAGACGATTTGCTCGGACATACACCTGCTTCGCAGACGGTGTAACATGATTGCTAACCTTGGTAGTGAGCTTGCGGTCTCCGTCTTCGACGAACCCGGCACCATGGGTGGAGTAGTCTCGGGCACCAATATGGCCGAGGCGGATTGGATCAGCCACTCCTTCGATGTCTTCTTTGAAGGCAAGGCGGCTTGTAGACTGACCGACAAACTTTTCATGAATCACCGTAATACGGTGAATTTAAGTGGGTGGAATCAACCAGAACTCTCTGATGAAGCGTTTGAAGAAATGATATGCGAGCTTGCTTGTGAGTGTTTCAATAAATTACAGGGAAATCTTAAGCAGGGTCAAACCTATCAGGATTGTTTAAATAAAAAATTAGTGGACAGTTTTATGACGGCGCTTATCCAAAACCAGATAGTCCGATCTGGCGGGAAGTACCATTTAGCCGATCGAACGGATGGAAATTGATCGTCAGAACAGGAGGGGGTGGACCCACGAGTAACTACATTAGACCGAATTCCCGCCGACTTGATATCGCCCGTGTAAAAGATGGACAGATTCAGAAACTCTATGATGTGAAATTTAGGGGTAATACGATTGATGATTTAAGGAGAAAAGAATATCAAAAAATCGCAGAGCGGCACACTGGCAATAAAGTTAACTACGATGAATTTGATATCGATGAGAACTGTAACGGTTGTGGCGGCCCGCCACCTACTGCAACGGCACCAGTGACTGAACCAAAAGATGTGCCTTCTGTGGAAACTGGCCCAAGCTTTGGAGACTATGTCGCTCTGACCGGTTTGGGACTATTGACTGTTGGACTTGCCTTGGTTCCATTCGATGGCCCCTTTGGCGAAGCTGCTGCGGGCGCCGGTTTTGCGGCACAAGCATCACGCATGGGCTTAGCCTTAGCATTCTAAATTTCAGGAGTATGATTGTGTCATTAACGAGAGAAGAAATCCTGGCGAATGATGGAGATCCGGCAATTTTAGATCGACTAGATATTCGTAATCAAAATGGTTACATACTTGCGAAATTCGGTTTGGGTTACGAATTGTTTGTTAAGCCGCGAGACCGAATGGAGTTGCGTAAAGAGATGCTGGAAGCCGAAAGAAAATATTACGAAACGTTCAAGGATAAACTCACACATCTGTTATTGCCTGAACAACGACGAGCTCCAAAAATCAAAGGCGATCCTTTTGAGAGATTCTATCGTGAACACGAAAAAACACCCGCATCAAACGGTTTTAGCGCGAGATTGTTTATTGAGCACAATTCCCCAGAACTGCCAAGCGAGCCGCCAAAGTACCTCATTGGATTCCTTGTTTCTCGAGCAGACGAAAATGAACTATCATATATTCATGCTAATATGCCTGTGGGTGATTCGCAAAATGGCCATAACTTCAATTGCTTACTGGAACATGTTCTTCATAGCAGCAAGTTACTGAAACCTGTACACGGAGTAGCTGGTTTCTCGTTGATTTTTCAGCCTGGGCTCGAGCAAAATGCCAAGCATGCTTATTCCTCTATGAAACGGCATCCCGGATTAGAATTCATTGACTCATTGTCCTTTAGTCTTGAAGTAAAATCACAATTTAACCGAATCAAAGGGGTCAACTGGCTTACCGTTTTAGGTAATGAAGTGCTCGAAGAACTTGGTGGCATCGAATCAGCGCGTGCCACACTCGAACCCGATTGCACTTTACACGAATATGATGGTGGCATCGTTATTCAAGCCGGGCCGGTACCTCAGCTTGGTGATGCCTATCATAATCTGATACCTCAACGTTATCGTAAGGTGGCACTATTTACGCAGCCAGTTCGTTTCGAGGATTATCGATCTTCACTGTTTCGGGTATTTCCACCATTAGACGGACCAACTGAGGCTGTTTCTTGGGTGCGACGCTTTGATTAATACACTATTTTATCTATTTATACCCTTTGGATGAATGAGGTCTGGTCTCGATATTACCTTTTTCACACTAACCCAAGACATTCACCAGTCGCATCTTCTGAACAAGAGACGCATAAACCGGCATAAACTGGCCATAAACTGGGACAACCATTAAATACCCTTCAAAATAGAACCCCACTCATCGCTGCGCAAGGCTTTTACTTTTTAAAAGCGGCAAGGCAGGCACTTACTGCTGTGTCCGGCGCAATGCCGCGAGCGTTTCGAGTTCCCCATCGAGGGTGTTGATCCAGTCATCAGCCAGGTACTGCCCGATCCCGGCAAGCTGATAGGGGTTGGTGTGTTTATCGCAGGCGCTGCGGATCGCCTGGAATAACGCGCCCTGGTCGCTGAAACCGGATTGTGCGAGTGTGGTGATATCCTCGGCCCTGGCGAGTAAGCCGCAGTTTTGGCAATCGGTGAGCTGTTGTTGTTTAAGTTTTTTGACTGGACGAGCTTTGCCCGTAGAATCATTGGTAGCCATGACTCAACTCCTAATTAGTTGGGTTGTGGTCAGCCTGTCCGGGGAGGCCCTAATCTCCCTGGTCAGGCGCTTGTCTCTAAAATGAAATCTCTATCTCATAGTCCGCTTATCCCTCCGTTGCTTTGAGGGTAGTGGCCATGTTGTGCTTGGCGATCAGGGCATCGAACACCTGGATCACCAGTTCCCGCTCTTCCTTGTCATATCCTTCGAGGGTCCTAAAGCGCTGAATCAGTCGCGTGTTGTGGATCGGCGGCTTGGCGTTATGGTGACCGCCACGGTTTGCCAGCGCCTTACGGATAGCGGCGTCTTGCATGATACTGGCCTAAAGTCTTATTCACGAGGCCTCCAGTGCATTCGTGGGTTTCAAAGCAGGGCTGCAGGCATTTCGTAATGAAGATAAATTGATTTCACTATAAGATCAACATGAGTATTTGACACAAAATCCAGGAGAATCGCCCATGGCCCGCGAGGTGCAGATTGCCTTGAAACGAGCGTAGGATGAGCTCGATCGGCATTTGGGAAATTTCATTATCACCATCCTGGAACACCGGTCACCGCCGATCTTCAATCTTCAGCAAGCAAAAGCCATCTCCATAGCCAACAACTTCCTTCCAATCTTCCTTGCAACCACTGAATGCCTGACTCATGGTTCTCGAGCGTGACTCCGCCTCTTCAAGAACCGAGGCTGTCCTCATGCGAGGTTCTCATGCGAGGTTTTGCTTATCAACGATTTCGAGATTTCACATGCTCACCGGGATAAACGATGCAAACATTTTTATCCGCAGAAACACTCTCAGACGAGGAAAGTTCGGCCAAAGCGGCCGAGATCCTCGCCACGGGGGTAATCCGGTTTCGGAACGCTCAAAAAGATAGCGATTTTCCACTGGACTTCTTGCCCAGCGGAAGCGTTCATGAGGACCGTTATCACAACGGAGAAAAACAACCATGAGCGCAGAGGTAATTGGCAAAGTGGCGGCGCTGCCTTCGCTGGAACATGACGAACTGAAGATGCTGTGGCAGGAGCTGTTTGATGAACCGGCCCCGCGCAAGAAGCGTGACTATCTGATCCCGCGGTTAGCCTGGCGTATCCAGGAGCTGGCCTACGGCGGCCTGTCCGACCCGGTGCGCGAGCGCATTGACCGATTGCTATGCAGCGAGGAGCAAGCCAAACCGCGCGGCAACCGAATCAAGCGACCCATGGTAGGCACCAAGCTGATCCGCGAGTATCGGGGTGTTGAACACCAGGTCACCGTCACCCGCAACGGCTTCGAATACCAGGGCCGCACCTTTCGCAGCCTGTCTCATATCGCCCGGGAGATTACCGGCACTCGCTGGTCGGGACCGCTCTTCTTCGGCCTGACGAGGAACGGCAAATGACTGAGACGAAGAAACCCATCCGCTGCGTGATCTATACCCGCAAGTCCTCCGAGGAAGGACTGGAGCAAGCGTTCAACTCGCTGGACGCCCAGCGGGAGGCGGGCGAAGCCTACATCCACTCGCAGAAGCATGAGGGCTGGAGTCTACTACCCAATCGCTATGACGACGGCGGTATCTCCGGCGGCACCATGGAGCGCCAGGGTCTGCAGCAATTATTAGCCGACGTAAGAGCGGATAAAGTAGATG
>JASFJX010000435.1:0-4255 GCA_050119385.1 Candidatus Thiodiazotropha sp.
GACCAGCGACTTCGAAACAGAGACAAGGAGACTGATCGATCATTGTGGACTCGAATGGGATGATGCCTGCCTGCAATTCCACAAGAGCAAGCGAGCTGTGCGCACCGCCAGCCTGTCCCAGGTCAGAAAACCGATCTATACCAAAGCGGTCAGCTTTTGGCGCAACTACGAGCAGCAACTGAAGCCGTTGGCGGATATTCTTCAGGCGGCTGAAGCCGAGGATAAATAGAGGTGTATGGTTTGGGGGGATGTTGGCCGGGCTAGTCATCATGTTTTGCCCCGTCCCTGTCAGCAAACATGGGTTATGTTGAGAGGGCTAACCTATTGACACAGAGCCATAATTGAGAGGGCAGGTCATGAAGCAGTTTATCCCAGAAGAGTCCGGTATCGAAGCAGTTAGTGCTTTGGCGTGTGTTTTCCATAGTCCTGCAGCAGGGGACTATCCCGCCTATATAGGGCTGGATGTACATAAACATAACATCGTGTGGGCGGTGGCCAAAGCGGGCCGAGGGGATGCTTAATCCCGGGGCGAGATTGCTAATAAACCCAAGACCATCATTAAGCTGGTGGAGCGTTTGAATCAGGAGTTTGGCGGTGAGGTACTTCTGTTCTGATATGAAGCAGGTCCCTGAGGCTACGGGCTGTATCGCCAGCTTCTGAGTTTGGGCTGTCGCATTGGACAACCATAGAAATACTGGATAACCGGGATATTATCATGTCAGTATATTACGCAGTTCAAATAACTCCCCCCGTGTGGTTGACTATCATACTTACTCAGAGGTCGGATAATGGCGAACGTCGTTGAAGAGAGTCAGGAAGCGGATTTTGACATCCGGCGATTTATCGAGTCTGGTGCGTTTGACAAAGTGGAGCAACGTTTGTCGCAGGCGGAGCAGGTGGGGGCGGAGGCGTCGCCCAGACTTTATGCCGCAATGGCGGAGATCAGAAATAGGCAGGAAGATTATGACGCGGCCCATGAGTTTGCCATCAGATCACTAGAACTCGATGCCGATCTGGTCGAAGGCAGGTTTCAACTCGGTTGTGCGTTTTTCGCTAAGCAGGAGATCGATGCAGCGCAGGCGCTGTTTGAGGAGATAAGCGGACAGCTCGGCGGCGATGCGCGCTTTTTAGCGCAAATGGCTAGATTATGCATCAGGCGATGTGAGATAAAACCGGCGCTTGAATATGCTAACAGTGCAACATGCCTGGCACCTCAAGAGAGCTGCTATCATGCGCTGAAGGCTGAGTTGCTGCTGATTGAAAAGAAGTATAGTGAAGCGGCGAGCATAGCCAGGAGGGCTGTCAAGCTCGATAAAAACAATCAGCATGCCTGGTCAATGCTGATCCGGGCGACACTGGGTATGAGCAAGAAGGGCGAGCCGGTTAAGGAGATAAAAAAAATCCGTAAGACCATTCCGCTGCAGCAGCTACTGGATAGTGAGATTGCCGACTTTTTTGTTGCCATGGGACGTTATGCAGAGGCGGAGCAAAGTCTTCATGAAATCATTGCGAGCCATCCCGATTTCGCCCATGCCTATCAAACCTTGGCCTCGCTTTACATGAACACCCAGCAGTGGGGCAAGGCGATCGAGACGGGATATAAAGCGCTAGGTTTTTCACCCTACTCACTGAGCACCTGGAAAAACATCGGTATTTCTCTGGCCGAGAATGGCGAGTACTACGCTGCCATGGGTTGGTTGCATAAAGCACTTCTGGCGGATCCCGAGGATATGCTCGTTGGTACCTTGTATGCTCGCGCACTGCACCAGGTTAGGGAGTACCAGGCGGCGCAAGATCTTTACCTCCAGATACTCAAAGAGCAGCCTGAAAGGCCTATCATTCTTCATCTTTACGCCCTCTTGCTAATGGATATGGGGAACCACAAGGAGGCAGTGGAAGTCATCAAGCGTGCCCATGAACTGGCAAAGACGGACTATAGCATCCAGATGAATCTTGCCATGGCCTTTTCCAATGCGGGGGACTTTGAAGAGGCACGCAAGATCTACAGAACTATCATGGCCCACAAACCTGAGTTTTCTGAGGCGTTCCTCTACTATACCGATATCACGCCCATGGCCGATGACCAAGAAATGGCGGGAGTAATCACAGGATGCGAAGCTTCCTCAACGGATCCGAAACAGAAGGAGGAGTATAATTTCGCACTGGCGAAAATCTACGAGGATAAACGCGAATTTGAGAAATCCTTTCAGCATCTTAGCAACGCCTGCAGTTTGCACAAGCAACGGGTTGGCTACAATGAAGCGGCCAATCTGCAAGGCATGCAGCTAATTAAACAGATATTCAATTCGGATTTTCTCAGTCGCTTCGGGAGCTGTGGCAGCGACTCGGATCGACCCTTTTTTGTGCTCGGTATGCCGCGTTCAGGTACCACGATGGTAGAGCAGATTTTGTCGTCCCATCCGGATGTGGTGGGTGGCGGAGAGTTGACCGTAATGGATTCCATTCTACGCAATCACGCGGCGAAAATGGAAAAACCTATAGTTCATTCTCTAACGGATCTGGATTGTGGTGAGGTTTTATCCATGGCGAACGAGTACTTGACAATGACCGCGTCCATTGGCAGAGAGGTCCCGCATTTCGTCAATAAATTTCCACATAATTTCTTATACCTTGGACTGATCTCCCTGATGTTCCCCAATGCCAAGATTATTCATCTCAAGCGGGATCCCATGGCGATCTGCTTTTCCTGCTACAAGAAGCGTTTTGTCCACGGCCACGAGTACTCCTTCGATCTGCAGGATCTTGGTAACTACTATCTGGCCTATGAGGATTTGATGAATCATTGGTTCCAACTACTGCCGGAGAGGATCTATACCGTCGAGTATGAAAAGTTGACCGGTGATTTCGAGACAGAGACGAGAAAACTCATAGACCATTGCGATCTTGCTTGGGATGATGCTTGTTTACAATTCCACAAGTCCAAACGCGCCGTTCGCACCGCAAGCCTGTCCCAGGTCAGAAAACCTGTCTATACCAAAGCGGTCAGTTTTTGGTGCAACTTCGAGTCGCAGCTGAAGCCGTTGGCGGATATTCTTCAGGCGGCTGAAGCCAAGGATAAATAGAGGTCGTGGGGGGATATTGCTCGGACTAGCCGAGAATCAGCTCGATCACCACCTTAGTGCCAAAGTAGGCGAGCATCAGCACCACAAAACCGCTTAGGGTCCATATCAGGGCCAGCTGTCCCCGCCAGCCGAAGCGATAACGTCCCCATAGCAGGGTGCCGAAGACGAACCAGGCGATGATCGAGAGCACCGTTTTGTGGGCAAGGCGCTGTTCAAACATATTTTCCAGAAAGGCAAATCCGGAGAGCAGGGCCAGGCTCAATAGCACAAAACCCACCGCAATCATCTCGAACAGCAGGCTTTCCATGGTCTGTAGCGGGGGCAGGGCGCGAATAAAGCCCCCTGGATGGCGTTGCCGCAGGTGGTGATCCTGAATCGCGAGCAAGACAGCCTGAACGCTCGCCAGGGTGAACAGGCTGTAGGCCAGCATGGAGACCAGGATGTGAATGGTCAGGCCGCCGGAGACCTGGTCAGTGATGAAGTGAACCGTCTGATATTGGCTCTCCAGGTAGAGGGCGATCGCCGCGAGGGGCATGATGACGATCCCCAGGTTCTCTATCGGTTTGCTGATGCTGGAGACCAGCAACAACAGGGTGATGGTCCAGGTTATCAAGGACAAGGCATTGAAAATCCCTAAATTGATTCCCGAGGACGAGAGCAGGTTTTGATAGTGGGGAAAGGCGTGTAATACCACCCCGAAAAAACCCAGCCCCAGTGCCAGCAGCCGAGGTAGCTTCGAGCCTTCTTGGGGACGGAACAGTCGCAAAGCCAGGATCGAGCCGGCAGCAAGATAGGCGATAATGGCGAGGGTAGCGATCAAAGTCCTGTAATCCTCAGCAGCGGTTGGGAATCAGCCGCGATATTCGCATATTTTCCAGTCGCAGTGAAAGAGATAGCAAGGATTTCCCCCGGGCTGGTATACTGGTTGTTCTATTTTTTACACGCTATTGATGCCCCTTCCGGGCGTTACCCAGCAGGAAAGCCATGTTTGACAATCTGACTCAACGACTGGGCAAGGTGCTCAACGATCTGCGCGGCCAGGGCCGTCTCACGGATGACAATATCAAGGAGACCATGCGCGAAGTGCGCATGGCGCTGCTGGAGGCCGACGTGGCGCTACCGGTAGTGCGCGAATTCACCGATCAGGTAAAGCAGAAAGCCATGGGTGAGGC
>JASFJX010000436.1:0-4254 GCA_050119385.1 Candidatus Thiodiazotropha sp.
AGGCGGATAGCCTTTCCGTTGATGAGGCGTCTGGTGTAGTACTATACGAAGGCAGTGTTGAGATCACCCAGGGCAGCCTGAAAATATGGGCAGATCGTTTGTGGATTCATCGACACAAGGGTATAACAGAGAAGATTATCAGTGAAGGGAGTCCTGTTCGCTTTCGCCAGTTACCCGATAAAGGGAGTGAGGAGGTTCATGGTAAAGCCCGGCGCGTGGAGATCCATGAGCAGCGTGATGAATTGCTGTTGATCGATGATGCGTTGCTTGAGCAGGGAAACAACCGTTTCAGTAGCGACAGGATTATTTACAATCGCGAAAAGGCAATTGTCAGAGCGGGTGGTAGCGCACAGGGTAAGCAGCGTGTGCAGGTCGTTATCGAACCGAGGAAGCAGTCTCCACAATGAGCCGGCTAATGGCAAAGTCGCTGCGAAAGCAGTATGGCAAGCGCAATGTGGTGGATGGTGTCTCACTGAACGTGAACAGTGGTGAGGTGGTCGGGCTGTTGGGGCCCAATGGTGCCGGAAAGACTACCAGCTTTTATATGATCGTTGGCCTGATTCAGGTGGATCGTGGGGAGATACTTCTGGATGGAGAGGTTTTGACCGATCAGGTTATGCACAAACGTGCGCGTAGCGGTATCGGCTATCTGGCGCAGGAACCATCTGTTTTTCGACGCCTTACAGTAGAGCAGAATATTCTCGCAATTTTACAGACGCGCAATGAGCTGGATGCCGATAAACGCCGGGACAGGTGCGATCAGCTGCTGCGTGAGTTCGGTATCGAACACTTGCGTGAGAGCTTGGCAATGAGTCTCTCCGGGGGGGAGCGCAGGCGTCTGGAGATCGCCAGGGCCCTCTCCATCAAGCCGCGCTTTGTGCTTTTGGATGAGCCCTTCGCCGGTGTCGACCCCATCGCTGTGATTGATATCAAAAAGATCATTCATCATCTCAAAGCCCTTCATATAGGGGTCCTTATTACGGACCACAATGTCCGAGAGACCCTGGATATTTGTGACCGGGCCTATATTATTAACAGTGGCCGGGTGTTGGCAGAGGGAACCACAGATGAAATCCTCCAGAACGAAGAGGTTAGAAGTGTCTATTTGGGAGAAGACTTTACGATGTAGAGTCGGCTGAATAGATGGGTTGGATCTTTTTGAATTTAAACAGATTCTAATTTTTATCCTTTCATTATCTAGTGTAGAGGTATAGCTTTGAGATGAAATCACAGAAAGAAAATTTTTTTCCTCTACGCTGTTTTTTTAGCTAGAATGAATTTAAAGACATACAAATAACATACCAGGTCCAAAGATATCATCTGCGATGAAGCAGGCGCTACAACTCCGACTCGGACAACATCTAACCATGACGCCGCAGTTGCAGCAGGCAATACGTCTGCTGCAACTATCGGCGCTTGACCTCAGTCAAGAGGTTCAGGAGGTTATCGAGACCAATCCCATGCTGGAAGTAGAGGATGAGTTTGGTCAACACAACAGCGCGCAAGAGAGTGGCGCTGGTGTGTCGGAGTCTTCGTCAGCGGAGGTTTCGAATAGTAACGACCTCAACAACGAACGTGAGATCCAGACTGATGCCCCCCAGGCGACAGAGGAGTTGCCGGTCGACAGTGAATGGAGCGATGTCTACGATAGTTATCAGCCCAGCTCAGGCGGTATTGGTGAGGCTGGCGATAATGACTTTTTGATGCAGAACAGTAGCGCCACGACGCTGCGCGATCATCTGCAATGGCAAATGAATTTAACACCCTTCTCGCTCCAGGATAGTTATATTGCGACTACCATCATAGACAGCATCAATGATGACGGTTATTTTACTGGTGACTTGGAGGAGGTGCTACAGTCACTGGACGATGAAGAGGCCACCCTTGAGGATGTGGAAGCGGTGTTGCATCGGATACAGGTGTTCGATCCGCCCGGTGTCGGAGCCCAGGGTCCCCAGGACTGTCTGCTTATCCAGTTGCATCAACTACCTGAGTCGACTCCCTATCTACAGTCGGCGATCAGGCTTTGCAAGGACCATTTCAACCTCCTGACCGCGCAAGATCAGAATCAGATCATGCGCAGGATGAAGATCGATCAGGACGAGCTTTTGGCAGTGATGCATCTAATTCGTACTCTCAATCCCCATCCGGGCTCGCTAATTGCCAGCAGCGAGCCTGAATATGTCGTGCCTGATGTATTCGTGAGCAAGCGCAACGGTCGTTGGGTGGTTGAATTGAATGGCGAGGTGACCCCTAAACTCAGGGTGAATAACGGTTATGCCAATTTGATTAAGCGGGCAGACCAGAGCGAAGACAATACTTTTCTGAAGAACCACTTGCAGGAGGCCCGTTGGTTCATCAAGAGCCTGATGAGCAGAAACGAGACTATTTTACGTGTGGCGAGTAAAATCGTAGAGTACCAACGAGGTTTTTTTGAACATGGAGAGGAGGCGATGAAACCCCTGGTTCTGAGGGATATTGCTGAAGCGCTGGAGATGCATGAATCGACGATATCCCGTGTTACCACCCAAAAGTATATGCATACACCGAGGGGGACGCTGGAGTTTAAGTATTTCTTTTCCAGCCATGTCAGTACCAGTGCGGGAGGTGAATGTTCTTCTACAGCGATTCGTGCGCTGATTAAAAAATTGATCGCCGCTGAGATTCCCAACAAGCCTCTCAGTGACAACAAGATTGCTGCTCTCTTGTCCGAGCAGGGTATCAAAGTTGCCCGCCGGACAGTGGCAAAATACCGTGAGTCGATGGGGCTTCCCCCATCGAACGAACGTAAACGTCTGATATAGATGTTAATTAAGCGACGGAACCCTGATTGTTAACAGTGATCACTATGCGGATGCTACCAAGCACAAGGCTTATGTGGATTGCTCGGCAAATGATTCAGAATTCCATGGTTCGTCGCCATTTCAGCATGTCAGGCAGGGTGATGGGTAACCTCATCTAAGATTTAGGAGAAAATTATGCAAATTAGCGTGACCGGTCATCATGTGGATGTAACCGATGCCTTGAAAAGCTATGTCGACAATAAATTTGAGCGCTTGGAGCGCCATTTTGATAATGTGATCAATGTTCACGTTATCCTCAGTGTGGAGAAAATGAGGCAGAAGGCAGAAGCCACAATGCAAGTGAACGGTGCGAGTGTTTATGCTGATTCAGTACAGGAAGATATGTATGCAGCCATCGATCTGCTTACGGACAGGCTCGATAGGCAGGTGTTAAAACACAAGGAGAAAATGAAAAGTCATCGCGCCGGAAGCGGCGTAAAATATGCGGCTGAGTGATATGGGCTGATTGAACTGGCGAGGTCTCCATGTTTCCAAACGGCTATCTTGTGCTAGAAAGGATCGGTTGTAAAGTGGAGGCTGCCAGCAAGAAGCGCGTATTGGAACAGCTCGGTCAGCGGCTGGCCGAGGCTGTTCCGGATCTCAACCAAGATATGGTTTTCGATGCGCTCCTTGAGCGCGAACGCCTGGGCAGTACCGGACTGGGCAAAGGTATTGCTCTACCCCATGCCCGCATGCCGCAAATCTCACAGGCCCTTGCGGCATTTATTCAACTGCCCGAGGGTATCGATTTCGATGCTATCGATAATCAACCGGTCGACCTCGCTTTTGCCATGTTGGTTCCGGAAGAGGCGACTGATGAGCATCTGCAATTGTTGGCCAAACTGGCGCAGATGTTTGATGATCAAGATTTCTGTGCTGCATTGAGGCAGGCGACAACCGCAACTGACCTCTATCAGCTGATTCAGCAACGGGAAGCTATAATCTCTCCTTGATGAAGTCAATCTACACCATCCGGGATCTCTATGAAGAGCTTGCCAGTGAGCTTTCGCTGAGTTGGAATGGCGGGGGTGCAGGCACGAACATCGTCTTGGATGTGGAGTCGCAGCATGGAAGACAACCAGCCGGTCCCCTCAACATAGTTCGACCAAATCAAATCCAGATTATCGGCCCGCCGGAAAGGGATCATCTGATAAACAAGGAAAAGAATGTCTATCGCGAGTATCTGCAGGTATTGTTCAATACCTCCCCGGCAGCTCTTATATTCACTGATGGTTTAAAACCTCTGCAGGACTGTAAGGAGCAAGCGATGGATAGGGATGTCGCGCTTTTTTACACCACACAACCCGACAATCAAGTGATCAAACGTTTGGTGGAACGTTTTAGTCAGCCGGTAGAAGAGAGGCTGCTGGTGCACGGGGTTTATATGGAGGTCATGGACAGGGGAGTATTG
>JASFJX010000437.1:0-4253 GCA_050119385.1 Candidatus Thiodiazotropha sp.
ACGGATTGACTGTTGCTGCCATCGCTTCAATTCCGATGAGCTATGCCTGGGGTTGGTTGGATGATAAGATCGGAACACCAAAAACATGTGATGTTTTTTCTCTTTTCTATAGCCTTTTGGCGGTTTTTCTTCTGTTGGCAAATTCAGATAGAATGTTGTTTGTCTATGCATCAATGACTTTCGTGGCCTTGATAATTGCAGGAACAGCGAATCTTCATCCATCTATAGTGGCCTATGTTTATGGAAGAAAGGAGTTTATAAACACAAATCGTTATCTTGGCATTGCTCACTTGATATTCCGTAATTTATCCTTTTATTTCATGGCATACGTATATGTTACTTTTGGATCTTACGATTCTGCGTATGTGCTATTTATTGTTATGGGCTTGCTTGCGGCTTTTGGATTCTTTAACCTTAAAAAGAGTTACGACCCGGAAAGGCTGGAGTTACAGAAAAAGGCCTTGTGAAATAGATCAGTAACGCTGAGCGCACCCTCGTACCGGTCTCGCCGCTCAGCTGTTTTAGAATTTAAGCTTCCATGGATAGATCATCTTCTTTTTTTCGTGAATTTCTAATACCTTGTGGTGGGGCAAGTTTGAGTGAATGTTTGCCTGTACTTATCACACTGACTTGAGGTAGTGGCGAAAGATCAGGGGAGCCTGTTGTTTCAGCTTGGCGCGTAGATTCATCATCTGATCATCAGCCAGATGCTCTCTATCGTGCACTAAATGATAGAGTGTGCGATAGCTGTCGGGACAGGGTATATCAGCGTCACCATGTGGGGCGATCTGCGCCAGCCCCGGGTGCTTCAATATCAACCAAGCCGGAAAATCCTCGGTCGGCAGTTCCGGTTCCAGATCCAGAAACGCTTGCCAACCACGCTGCAGTGTGTGGTCGCCACAACGTTCTAGCCTCTCTTCCATTTCCGGGAATTGCCAGCAGATCAGACACCAGCTCTGTAGCGCCGCGGCCTGATCGGACAGGTAGGTGCACGCCATGGCGTGGCGCTCGAGCAGTAGGGGCTGACGCTGCCAATCGACCTCCTGCTCCACGGCTTGGCGTACCATGGTCCAGTCCCGCGCCTGTATCGCTGTATAACTGGGGTGGAGATCCGGTCGGGAAGGGTCGAAGACTCGATGCTGCAAGGCGCCGGTAAGGCGCCGCCAGAGCGGGATGAGCAGAAAACCGGAAGCCTTATTCAGATGGCGCTCGGCCAGCGGGCTTGTCTCTGTCTGTAGACGCTGTTGCTCCGCTTCCACGTCGCTCAGGGGGCTATCGAGGCTTTCCAAGGCCTCGACCAACCGCTCCAGTTCACCCAACTGACTGTGGTCGGGGGCCGATTCGCAGAGCCGCTGCAGCGACTGACGGGCATCGGTCGCGTTCAGTGTCTTCAGTGCCTGGGTAATGCCGTTGACCAGATAGGTGGCTGTGGTGTCACTGAAGAGGTCGAGCTGGGGCTGCTCCCGGGGTTTGCGATAGGCCCGATGAAAACTGTCGTCGAATCGACTCTCCTGGCTGAAACGCAGGGGTCCTGCGTCCGGCCGCCCCCTCTCTCTGTAGATGAGACGTTCGCTTTCCCAGCCGAGGCGCTGCAGATAGTCAGCGGCCTGTTCCAGGCTTTTCAGGATCTGCTCCGGATTACCGAACAGCAGGTCGGCGAGATCGCGGATCTCGCCGCTTCGCCAGGCTTCGTAGTCTTCGTAGCTCAGACGTTCCTCCTGCAGGAGGAGTTCGAGGGGGTGGTATTCTCCTTTCTCGAGAATTAACTGGTCGATCTGTTCTTCGATTCGGCGGTTCATGTCTCTGTAGCATCCTCGTCTTGTAAGGGACCGAACAGGGCCTCGATATCCTCTTCCTTCCACTGGGGCTCCTGCCCGCCATCTGTCTGATAGAGACCGTCGGCCAGGCGCTGCTTACGCTGTTGCATGGCAAGGATTTTCTCTTCCAGCGTCCCTTCGCAGATCAGTTTGTAGACGAAGACCTTCTGTTGCTGACCGATGCGGTGGGAGCGGTCGGTGGCCTGTCGCTCTACCGCCGGGTTCCACCAGGGATCGTAGTGGATGACGGTATCGGCGGCGGTGAGATTGAGGCCGACGCCGCCGGCCTTCAGACTGATGAGAAAGATCGGTACCCGACCTTGCTGAAATTGTTTCACGACCTGTTCCCGGTCACGGGTCTGTCCGGTGAGTTTGAGATAGCTAATGCCGGCTTGCTTCACCCCCGCCTCGATCAGTTCCAGCATGGTCGTGAACTGGGAAAAGAGCAGGATACGCCGGCCCTCTTCGACCATCTCCTCCAGCAGCGACAGCAAATGCGAGAGCTTGGCCGACTCAGGGGGGTGCTCCATGTTCAGACCTTTCAACAGGCGCGGGTCGCAGCAGACCTGGCGCAGTTTCATCAGGGCATCGAGCACCACGATTTGGCTGCGGGCCAGGCCCTGGCGCTCGATCTCCTCGCGCACCCGGCGGTGCATACTCAGGCGCACTGTCTCGTAGAGTTCCCGTTGTGCGCCCTCCAACACAACCGACTGCACGATCTCGCTCTTCTCCGGCAGCTCTTTGGCCACTTGCTGCTTGGTGCGGCGCAGGAGAAAGGGGCGCAGACGGCGGCTGAGCCTGATGGCGACAGCCTCATCGTTGCGGCTCTCGATGGGGGTGCGGAAGTCGCGGCGGAAACCCTTTTCGTCCCCCAGTAAACCAGGCATGAGAAAATCGAAGAGTGACCAGAGTTCGCCCAGGTGATTTTCCAGCGGGGTGCCGGTGAGGCAGAGGCGGTAGCGGGCCTTGAAGCCTCTGATGAGACGGCTTGCCTGGGACTTGGGATTCTTGATGGTCTGCGCTTCATCCAGGATCAGCAGATGGTAGGTCTGTGCCTCTAGCACCTCTCTGTCACGGGTCAGCAGGGGGTAGGTGGTGATGATCAAATCGTAGTTTTGCAGCTCTCTGAAACGTTTTTTTCGCTGCGTCCCATGCAGGAGCAATACCTTGAGCTCGGGGGCGAAACGCCGGGCTTCGTGCAGCCAGTTGAAGGTCAGACTGGTAGGCACCACGACCAGGCTGGGCAGGTCGCAGCGTCCGCCCTCTTTCTCCAGCAACAGGTGAGCCAGGGTCTGCAGGGTTTTACCCAAACCCATATCGTCGGCAAGTATCCCGGCCAGGCGGAATTCACGCAGGAACTGCAGCCACTCCAATCCCTGTTGCTGGTAAGGCCGCAGGCTTGCCTGTAGGGAGGATGGCGCTGCACAGGCGGGGATTCGCTCCAGATTCCTCAGGCGCTCGGCCAGTTGACGGCCCTCTTCGTCGTTCCAGTGGAGAGGGAGATGAGTGGCTGCCGAGTCCGCATCCAGCAACGCCAAGCGCGCCAGCTGGGCGCGATTGATTTCGATCGGCCGGCGTGCTGCCTGACGCGCGCCACCACAGATCTCCAGCAGCAGTTCGAGCAGATACAGGGCCCGCTCGCCATCGAGCCGCAGCAGGCAAGGGTTGCCATCGATATCTTCCAGCGGCAGCAGGAGGTCGCTACCGATGACCCGCTCCATCTCCTGTCGTTCCCGGGGCAGCGACCTGAGCAGTTCCAGCATCAGCGGCAGCAGTTCGACGCGCCGGCCCTCCACTTCCACGTCGAGGGAAAGGGCGAACCAGTCTGTCCGTTCCAGCGGATCGATACGGCAGTTCCAAGGACTCGATTCCACCAATCGGTGGGGAAAGCCGTCGAATTCGACACGCCAACCCTGTTCACGCAAATGGGGGAGGGCTAGCAGCTGGAAATCGATCCATGCCTGCTCGACGGTCTGCGGGAAGACGGGCACCGGTACGAAACGGGTCCCTTCCACCTCATCAGCGTCCAGTGCCTCGAGTCCCAGCTCAAGCAGCTGAGCAATGGCTTTCTGTTCGCGACTCATGTCCCGTATTATGCGGATCAATCGACCCTCTCGCAGACAGGTGCCCGGTGCCATGGGAGCAAGTTGAAAACCCGCATAATCAAAGGTTAGGCAGGCATGATGCCGCCCATTCAACGGCTCACAGCCTGCATCTCCCGCACCGGTCAGGCGTAGACAAGGTTGGGGGTCTGCCGGGGGCTGCATGTGTTGCTCATATACCCGCGGCGCCGGGATCACCGATCCGGGATTGCGCGCCTGAAAGGATCCCCACCAGGCCTCCACATCATCCGGTACAAGCGGCGGGAGCCTCAGCAACTCCCAGAAAAGCTCGTCGGGCAGGTCGCTCGACAGGGGGGCACAGCAGGCCGTTTCG